>NZ_JBPQTP010000088.1:0-27887 GCF_051386395.1 Micromonospora sp. URMC 106 | reverse complement strand
GGGTGAGGGGCGGGACGGTGGGTGGGTCAGTCAGGTGAGGGTTCGGGTGACCTTCTCCGTCGCGGCGCGGGGCTCCACGCGGGACGGGTCGAGGTTGGCGCAGAGGACCGCGCTGGCGCCGGCCGCCAGCGGAGCGAGCAACCAGTCGACCGGGTCGGGGTACGCGGCCGTGTCGACCAGTACCCGGTCGCCGGCCGCGATGCCGAGCGCGCCCGCACGGGCGGCAGCGCGGGCCAGCAGTTCCGTGTCGTCCGGGCCGGCGGCGTACGGGGTGAAGTGGTCCCCGTGCGCGCGCACCACCGAGACGTAGTCGGCGAAGCCGGGCGGAACCTGCCGCATCGGCAGGGCGAACGGGTCGAGGGCGAGGACGTACCGCTCGCCGGCCGACCAGGCGTCCGCCTCGGCGAGCCGGGCGGAGGCGGCGAAGAGCACGTCCACGTCGCCCGGCGTGTCGGCCACCCGCAGCCCGGCCGACCAGCATCCGAGCAGCACCGCCGCGGTCTGCCAGTGGGGCGGGAGCAGCACCCCGGCGGTGTCGCCGGGACCGACGGCCACCTCGTCGACGAGCAGGTTGGCCGTCTTGGCCACCCAGTTCGCCAGCGTCGCGCCGGACAGCTCGGTCCGCTCGCCGGTCGCGTCGTCGTACCAGGTCAGCAGCGGTCGGGTCGAGTCGGTCGCGATCGCGTCGACGAAGACCCGGGCAATGTTGTCGGCCATCGACGCGAACGATACGCCCCCACCGGCCGTACTCGATGACAACGACAAGTCGGCGTACCGTCGGGTCGCAGTCAGCGTCCGACCCGGGCCCCGGCGTAGGCTTTGCCCGGAGTGTTGTTTCCCACAGACCCGCCAGTTCAAGGAGTCGCCCCGTGACCGCCGGTCGCCCGCCCCGCGTGCTCATCGACGCCACGAGTGTCCCCGCCGACCGCGGCGGTGTCGGTCGATACGTCGACGGCCTGCTCGGCGCCCTCGGCAAGGTGTGCGGGTCGGGGGTGGAGCTGGCCGTGGTCAGCCTCCGCACCGACCTGGAGCGCTACACCCGGATGCTGCCCGGCGCGGAGATCATCCCCGCCCCGGCCGCCGTCGCGCACCGCCCCGCCCGACTCGCCTGGGAGCAGACCGGCCTGCCGCTGCTCGCCCAGCAGGTGGGCGCGCAGGTGCTGCACTCGCCCTTCTACACGTGCCCGCTGCGCGCCGGCTGCCCGGTCACGGTGACCGTGCACGACGCGACGTTCTTCACCGAGCCGGAGCACTACGACAAGTCCCGCCGCACGTTCTTCCGCAGCGCGATCAAGACCTCGCTGCGCCGCGCCGACCGGGTGATCGTGCCGAGCAAGGCGACCCGCGACGAGTTGATCCGGCTCCTCGACGCCGACCCGACGCGGATCGACGTCGCCTACCACGGGGTCGACCACGCCGCCTTCCACGCGCCCAGCGAGGAGGAGAAGGCCCGGGTCCGGGCCCGGCTGGGGCTCGGCGGCACCAGCTACGTCGCCTTCCTCGGCGCCAAGGAGCCCCGCAAGAACGTGCCCAACCTGATCCGCGGCTGGGCGCGGGCGGTGGGCGACCGGGACAACCCGCCGGCACTGGTGATCGCCGGCGGGCAGGGGCACGACGACGACATCGACCGCGCGGTGGCGGAGGTGCCGTCGCACCTGCGGCTGCTCCGCCCGGGCTACCTCCGCTACGCGGACCTGCCCGGCTTCCTCGGCGGGGCGCTGGTGGCTGCCTATCCGTCCTATGGCGAGGGTTTCGGCCTGCCGATCCTGGAGGCCATGGCGTGCGCCGCGCCGGTGCTCACCACGCCCCGGCTGTCGCTGCCGGAGGTGGGCGGCGACGCGGTCGCGTACACCAGCGAGGCCCCCGACCAGATCGCCGCCGACCTGGCGGCGTTGCTCGACGACGAGCAGCGGCGGTTGTCCCTGGCCAAGGCCGGTTTCGACCGGGCCAAGGAGTTCACCTGGGAGTCCAGCGCCGAGGTGCACATCGCGGCCTGGACCCGGGCCCGCGCCTGACGCCGGGGCGGCGGGGCGGCAACCCGGCGTCCGGGCGGGCGGGGTTCGGGCATGATGTGCTGATGCTCTACGCCGTCATCCCGGCGGGCGGCAGCGGCACGAGGTTGTGGCCGCTGTCCCGTGCCGGCCACCCCAAGTTCCTCCACCCGCTGACCGGCTCCGCCGCCTCGCTGCTGCAGGCCACGGTCGAGCGGCTGAGCCCGCTGACCACGGCCGAACGCACCCTGGTGGTCACCGGCACCGCGCACGTCACGGCGGTGGCGCGCCAGCTGGCCGGGCTGCCGGAGGAGAACATCCTGGTGGAGCCCTCGCCCCGGGACTCCTGCGCGGCGATCGCCCTGGCCGCCGCCGTCATCGCCCGGCGCGACCCGGAGGCGGTGATGGGCTCCTTCGCGGCCGACCACCTCATCGGCGACCCGGAGCGGTGGCGCGAGGTCGTCCGGGAGGCGGTACGCGGCGCCGAGCGGGGCCTGCTCATGACGGTCGGCATCACCCCGACCCGGGCGGAGACCGGCTACGGCTACCTCCAGACCGGCGACCCGGTCGACGGCGGCCCGCTGCGCCCGGTCGCCGAGTTCAAGGAGAAGCCGAGCGCGGAGGTGGCCGAGGCGTACCTGCGCTCCGGGCGGCACCTCTGGAACGCCAGCATGTTCGTCTGGCGGGTGGACGTCTTCCTCGCCGAACTGGCCCGCCAGCAGCCCGCCCTGCACGCCGGGATCGTCGCGATCGCCGAGGCGTGGGGCACCGAGGAGCAGGACGACGTGCTCGGCACGGTCTGGCCGACGCTGCCGAAGATCTCCGTCGACTACGCGGTGATGGAGGGCGCGGCGACCGCCGGGCGAGTGGCCACCGTGCCCGGCGACTTCGGCTGGAACGACGTCGGCGACTTCCACACCCTGGGCGAGGTGCTGCCGGCCGACTCCGACGGCAACGTGGTGCTCGGCGGCGACGCCAAGCCCGGCGTGCTGCTGCGGGACAGCTCGGGGCTGGTGGTGGTGCCGCACTCCGGGCGGCTGGTGGCCATCGTCGGCGTGCACTACCTGATCATCGTCGACACCCCGGACGCGCTGCTGGTCTGCCCGCGCGACCGGGCGCAGGACGTCAAGAAGATCGTCGACGAGCTCAAGGAACGGGGCGAAGAGGGGCTCGTCTGAGCGTCGCCAGGGCCGGGGCGACCAGGTGCGCCGTCCCGCCGGCCAGCGGCTGCGGCAGCCGGTCCGGCGGGAACCAGTCCAGCGCCTCGGACTCGTCGCTGACCCGGGCCGCCGCGCCGGGCGGGGCGAGGACGGCGAACCGGACGTCGTAGTGCAGGGAGCCGCCCTGGCAGCTCACCGGGTGGATGTCCACGTCGATCGGGACGGGGTCGATCCGCAGGCCGGCGATGCCGGACTCCTCGGCGGCCTCGCGCAGGGCGGCGCCGGCGAGCGTCCGGTCGGCCGGCTCGCAGTGCCCGCCGAGCTGCACCCACTTGCGGAACTTGCCGTGCAGGCAGAGCAGCACCCGCGACCCGGTGGCGTCGAGCACCAGCGCGCTCGCCGTGACGTGCCCGGGCCGGTGCGCCCGGCTCATCGCCACCGGCCCGGCGGCCAGCAGCCGCACCGTGCGGTCCCGGGCCTCGGCGGCGGCCGGGCCGGTCGGCTCCCACCGCTCAAGCGCGGCGACGGCGTCGGCGTGCAGCGCCGCGTACACCTCGGCGTCGGTCGGCGGAGACGTCCGGGGGTCGGCGGCGGCGGTGGGGGAGTCGGGCATGCCGACACTGTACGAGCCGGCGGTTCGTACCCTGGCCGGGTGACCCTGCGACTGCTGGAATTCGTCGTGGCCGGCAACGAGGCCAGCGACCTGCTGCCGGTGCGCTCCGCGGCGCTGCTGCGGGCGTACGGCGCCCGGCGCGGCTTCTGGACGGTGCTGGACGAGGGGCCGGTGGAGCGCTGCCTGGCCCTGCTGCTGGAGCGCGACGACGGCTGGGTCGCGCACCACGTGACCGCCGACGCCGGGGCCGAGAACGGCCGCACGGAGGACGGCGAGGCGCTCGCCCACCACGACGGCTGGGTGTACGTCTTCGGCTCGCACTTCGGCTCGAAGGGCGGCCCGCTGCGCCCGCGACGTGCCTTCGTGGCCCGGTTCCGGGAGGACGACGCGGCGGGTGGCACGCTGCCGGTGCGGGTGGTGCGCAACCGGTTCCGGCTGCACCGGGCGGTCAACGACGCGCTGCTCAAGGCGGCGTTCACCCCGCTGCCGCCCGGCGAGCGGGTGCGGGCCCGGTTCATCGGGGAGACCGTCGCGCGCGGCACCGCCCGGTCGAAGGGCTGGGTCAGCCGGCTCGTCCCCGACGACCTGCCGCTGAACGTCGAGGCCGCCGCCTTCACGCCGGCCGGCACCGTCCTGCTCGGGCTGCGCTTCCCGGTCACCGTCGACGGCGAGCCGATCCTGGTCGAGTTGACGGGCGTGCCGGGCATGTTCGACCCGACGCCGAGCTGGCCGGAGGCGGCGGGCGCGTACGTCCTGACCGGGGTGACCCCGCCCGGCGCGCTCGCTGGCTTCCGGGCGATCGCCCCGACCAGCGACGGCGGCTACGCGGCGGTCGTCGGGTCGATCGACGCGCTCGGCAAGGGCTCGGTGCTGCTCGACGACCATCCGACCGGCGGCGACGTCACCTCGCGGCACGTCCGCTTCCCCGCGCCCGGCGACGGGCATCTGGTCCCCGGCGAGCTGGTGGCCGACCTGGCGCCGTTCCACCACGTCGAGGGGCTGGCCGAGCTGGACGGGCACACCTTCTACGTCACCGACGAGGACCACCGCGTGGCGCTCTGGGTCGACTGAGCGCGGGACGCCGACGGGCGGGTGCTGGCGGCCGCGTGGACGAGCGGGCGGCGGCAGCGGGCCGGGCGGCGGCAGCGGTCGGGCCGACCGGACGGGCCGACGACCGGACGGCACCTCTGCGGAGCGGGCCCGCAGACCCTCGTGGTGCCGCCCGGTCGTCGGTCTTCCCCATCCCCCTGGGGCCCCCGGCTCGCGGGCGCGTCGCCGACGCGCCCGCCCCCGTGCGGGCTCTGGAAGCATGCCGAACCCCTGCCGGGGACGTCGAGGTTTTTCAGCTCAGGCTTAAAGACGGAGATAAGTGCCGTCCGGGTAGGCTGCAACGGTCAACCGGCACCCCCCTGCCGGGCGACACGGGAGCGCTCCATGCTGAAGATCTATTTCTCCGCCGAGGACATCCTCCGGACCCGGGTGGCTCCGGCGGCGGACCCGGTGTGGGAACTGGTCCTCAGCCTGCACCTGCTGCCGAACGGTCGGGACCCGCTGCTGGCGGGCTGGCGGCGCAGCGTGACGCGGGGGCTGCGCCAGGGCAGGGGCTCCGCCGGGCTGCGGCTGCTCCTGGCGCTCAACCCGCCCCGCGGCTACTTCCCCGACTTCCTCACCCCCTACGAGAGCCTGTCCGGGTTCGAGGCCGGCATGGAGGCCGTCCGGGGCACCCCCGTATCGCTGCTGCAACGCGACCTGACCCTGCTCGCCACCGGCAACACCCTGCCCTCCGCGGCCGGCGCGCTGGCCCGGGGCGAGCCGGGCACGCTGCACGACCTGACCGACGCGATGGAGCAGTACCGCGACCTGGCGATCGGCCCGTACTGGGCGCGGATCCAGGCCGCCGTGGAGGCCGACCGGGCCCGGCGGGCGCGGGCGCTGCTCGACGGCGGGGTGGAGGGGCTGCTGGCCAGCCTGCGGCCCGCCATGCACTGGGAGTCCGGGGTGCTCAAGGTGCGCGGCTACCCGCTCAGCCGCGAGCTGCACCTGGACGGGCGCGGCCTGCTGCTGGTGCCGTCGTTCTTCTGCGCGGCCACGCCGGTCGCCCTGCTCGACCCGGCGCTGCCGCCGGTCCTCGTCTACCCGGTGGACCGGCTGGGCGGCCTGCTGCCGGCGCCCGGCGAGGGCGCCGGGCCGGGCACGCCGGACACCGGGCGGGAGGCGCTGGCCGCGCTGCTCGGCCGCACCCGGGCCGCCGTGCTGGCGGTCAGCGACGACGGCTGCACCACCGGGGAGGTGGCCCGCCGGCTGAACATCTCGCCGGCGGCCGCCAGCCAGCACACCACCGTGCTGCGCAACGCCGGCCTCCTGGTCAGCCACCGCGACCGCAACACCGTGTTGCACACCCTCACCCCGCTGGGGCGGGCCATGCTCAACTCCTGAGCACCGGCCCCCGCCAGCGTGCCGGGAAGCCGGCGGACCGGCGGGCCGGCACGTTGGCGGAGGCCGGCGGAGCGGCGGGGCGGCGGGAGCGGATCCGCCGTTCGCAGCCGGGCCGACGGGAGCGGATCCGCGCCGTCAGAGGGCCAGGCAGGCGGCCGCCGGACTGCCGGCCGGCGGCGGCAGCGGGAGCGAGGCGACGCCCTCCGCCGCCAGCGCGCTGCGCAGCCGGTGCAGGTCGGCGCCGAAGCGGACCAGATCGGCCGGGTCGGCCGGAGAACCGAGCACCAGCGCCGTCGCGTCCGCCGGCCAGCCGGGCACGGCGGCGACCAGCCCGGCGCGTACGGCCTCGTCGGTGACCAGGGCGAACTCCGTGCCGGGCGCGACCACGCCAGCGACCGCGGCGATCGCCCGCCGCACCGCGTCCGGGTCGGGCGGGGTGGGGTTGGCGGCGTCCGGCAGGGTGGCGGCGGCGGCCAGCCCGGCGGCCTTCGCCTCGGCGGTGCCCAGCGAGAACAGGTCCATCGCGGCGTCCCGGACCAGCGTCGCCGCGCCGGCGCCGTCGTCGGGCCGGGGCGCGCCGAGGTAGCCGCGCACCACCGCGACGGGCATCTGGTCGCACTTGCCCTTGATCAGCTCGCCCGCGCCGGCCAGCTCGTCCACGACCGCCATCTGGGTGAGCTGGAGCTCGTTGCCGTACGGGTCGACCTCGCCCCGGTGGTCGCGGATTGCGTCCATGCCGGCGACGCCGAGCGCCACGTCGGTGAGCCCGTTGCGCCAGGGCCGGCCCATCGTGTCGCTGATGATCACCGCGACGTCGACGTGGTAGCGGTCGCGCAGGGCGGCGCGCAGCGCCCGGGCCGAGGCGTCCGGATCCTCGGGGAGCAGCACCAGCCGGGTCTTGTCGACGTTCGAGGCGTCGATCCCGGCCGAGGCCATGACGAAACCGTGGTGCGTCTGCACGATCCGGGTCGCGCCCCGGGTCGCCACCACCCGCGCCGTCTCGGCGGCCAGCACCTCGTCGCGGGCGGCGAGCCGCTCCGGCCCGTCCGCCGGGACGTCCACCAGCCGCCCCTCCGCCTTGGAGACGATCTTGCTGGTCACCACCAGCACGTCGCCGTCGCGCAGCCAGGGCGCGGCCGTGGCGATCAGAGCGGCGAGGTCGTCGCCCTCGGACACGTGGCCGATGCCCGGCACCGGCAGGATCTCCAGCCTCACGTCAACTCCAGCGCGGCGCGGACCATCGCCGCCGTCGCCGCCTCGTCGGTCATCAGCAGGGGCGCCGCGCGTACCGTCACCTCCGGCACCAGGGCGCCGGCGTCCTCCTCGGCGACGAGCCAGCCGTCGAGCAGCCCGCCGGCCGTCCGACCGCCGTAGAGGCGGCCCACGCCGGCCGCGCTGCACTCGACCCCGAGCACCTCCAGGCAGCGGTCCGCCATGCCGCGTACCGGCGCGCCGCCGATGATCGGCGACACGCCGACCACCGGGGCGGTGCCGTCGGCGACCGCCTCGCGCAGCCCCGGCACCGCCAGGATCGGGGCGATGCTCACCACGGGGTTGCTCGGCGCGATCAGCACCACGTCGGCTCCGGCGATCGCCTCGACCACGCCGGGCGCCGGCTTCGCGGTCTCCGCGCCGACGAAGACGAACCGGTGGGTGGGGATGTCGCCGCGGTGGCGCACCCACCACTCCTGGAAGTGGATCGCCCGCTGACCGCCGTCCGGTGCGGCCGCGCCGTCCGCGACCCCGGATCCCGCGGGCTCACTGCCCCCGCTCACCACGACGTGCGTCTCCAGCCGGTCGTCGGTCGCCGGCAGCAGGCGTACGCCCGGCTGCCAGCGGGTGGCGAGCGCCTCGGTGACGGCGTGCAGCGGGTAACCGGCGTTGACCATGGTGGTGCGCACCAGATGGGTGGCGATGTCCTTGTCGCCGAGCCCGAACCAGGTCGCCTCCGCGCCGTAGGCGGCCAGTTCCTGCTTGACCGTCCAGCTCTCGTCGACGCGACCCCAGCCCCGCTCCGGGTCGGCGCCGCCGCCCAGCGTGTACATGACGCTGTCCAGGTCGGGGCAGACCTTGAGCCCGTGCAGGAGCAGGTCGTCGCCGACGTTGACCACGGCGGTCACCTCGGCGCCGACCTCGCGGGCGTACGCCCGGACGCCGAGCAGGAAGCGGGCGCCCCCGATGCCGCCCGTCAGAACCACGATGCGCATGTCGACATCCTCGCGCACGGGCCGCCTCCGATCCGCCCGTGGCCGGGGAGACTAGGCTCACGTCGGCAACTGTCCGCTTTCGCCCCGAGGGGGAATTCCGTGACCAGCCCCGCCGAGCCCGCGCCCACCGACGGGACGCAGGCCAGCCAACTGACCAAGCCGCTGCGGGAACTCGCCGCGTTCGTGCTCCTCGGCGCGAACGCCGTGTTCCTCTTCGTCGGCCTGATCCGGTTGCTGACGCCGGCTCAGTACACGACCTTCGCCGGCCGGGCGGGCAGCGCCTTCTTCGCCTTCGTCGGCCTGGAGGCCGTCGTCCTGCCGGTGCTGGCCGTGCTGCTCGCCACGCACGTGCGGCCCCCCGCGGCCAAGGCGAAACTGATCACCCAGGTGGCGCTCGCCGAGTACGCGCTCAGCGCCCTGTTCGGCGTGCTGACCCTCCTCATCTGGACCGTCGACCGGCTGGCGGAGGGCGAGATCCTCGACTCCTTCCTGGGCCTGCTGACCCGGGCGGCCTGGCTGGCGCTCCTCGCGCTCGCCGCGTTCGTCGTCTTCAAGATCTGGCGCACCCTGTACCACGTCCCCAAGCCGAAGCCCCAGCCCGGCGTGTACGGCCAGCCGCAGCCCGGCTGGCCGCAGCAGCAGGGCGGCTACCCGGCCCCGGGCCAGCCGGGTCAGCCGGTTCCCGGTCAGCCGGGCGCCTGGCCCGCCTCCGGCCCGTACGGCGCCCCGTACGGCCAGCAGCCCGCGCCGTTCGGCGGCCCGCAGCAGACCCCGCCGTTCAACCCGGCGCCGCCGTCGGGCCCGCCGGCCAACGCCGCGCCGCAGTCCGCGCCCCCGTTCGGGTCGCCCAGCGCCGCGCCGTTCGGGCCGCCGCCCTCGGCCGACCCGACCCAGGCGATCCCGCGCCAGTCCGTCGAGCCGACCCAGGCCATCCCGCGCCCCACCGACGGCGAGTCCGACCGCACCCAGCACATCAACCCGGGCGACAACCCCGACGCTCCCCGCTGACCGCGCGGCACCGCCCGCACCCGAGCGCCCCGCACGGGACCGGTGAGCGCTTAGGCTGGGCGGATGGTTGATCGCACCGAGCCCGGTCCGAGTGACGCGAGCGTGCGGCGGGCGCTGCGCCGGGCCGCGACCGGGCGGGCGCTCGACGCCGACGAGGCCACCGCGCTGCTGGGCGCCCGGGGCGGGGCGCTGGACGACCTGCTCGCCGTCGCCGGCGCCGTCCGTGACGCCGGGCTGCGCGAGGCCGGGCGGCCCGGCGTGGTCACGTACTCGAAGAAGGTCTTCATCCCCCTCACCCGGCTGTGCCGGGACCGCTGCCACTACTGCACCTTCGCCACGGTGCCGCACCGGCTGCCGGCGGCCTTCCTCGACCGCGACGAGGTCCTCGCGATCGCCCGGGCGGGCGCGGCCCAGGGCTGCAAGGAGGCCCTGTTCACGCTCGGCGACCGGCCGGAGGAGCGCTGGCCGGCGGCCCGGCGGTGGCTGGACGAGCGCGGCTACGACTCCACCCTGGACTACCTGCGCGCCTGCGCGGTGGCGGTGCTGGAGGAGACCGGGCTGCTGCCCCACCTGAACCCGGGCGTGCTGTCCTGGTCGGAGCTGCACCGGCTCAAGCCCGTCGCGCCCAGCATGGGGATGATGCTGGAGACCACGGCGACGCGGCTGTGGTCGGAGCCGGGCGGCCCCCACTTCGGCTCGCCGGACAAGGAGCCGGCGGTCCGGCTGCGGGTGCTCGACGACGCGGGCCGGGTCGGGGTGCCGTTCACCACCGGCATCCTGATCGGCATCGGCGAGACCCTCGCCGAGCGGGTCGACGCGATCTTCGCGATCCGCCGCGCCCACCGCGAGTACGGCCACCTCCAGGAGGTGATCGTGCAGAACTTCCGCGCGAAGCCGGACACGGCGATGCGCGGGATGCCCGACGCCGAGCTGCACGACCTGGCCGCCACGGTGGCGGTGGCCCGGGTGCTGCTCGGCCCGAAGGCCCGCATCCAGGCTCCGCCGAACCTCATCGAGGGCGAGTACGACCTCCTGCTGCGCGCCGGCATCGACGACTGGGGCGGGGTCTCCCCGCTGACCCCGGACCACGTCAACCCCGAGCGCCCCTGGCCGCAGATCGACGAGCTGGCCCGGCACACGGAGAAGTCCGGGTTCACCCTGCGCGAGCGGCTGACGATCTACCCCGAGTACGTGCGGGCCGGCGACCCGTGGCTCGATCCGCGCCTGCTGCCGCACGTCGGCGCGCTGGCCGACCCCGCGACGGGGCTGGCCGTCGAGGACGCCCGGCCGGTGGGCCGTCCCTGGCAGGAGCCCGACGAGACGTACGGCGGCCGGACCGATCTGCACGCCACCATCGACACCACCGGGCGCACCGGCGACCGGCGCGGCGACTTCGACCACGTCTACGGCGACTGGTCCGAGGTGGCGACCAAGGTCAGCGCCGGCGGCGGGGCGGGGACCGACCGCGACCTGCGGGCCGGGCTGCGGCTGGCGGCCGACGACCCCGCGGCGCTGCTCGACCCGCGGCACGCCGACGCGGCGCTGGCGCTGTTCGCCGCCGACGGGCCGGCGCTGGAGGAGCTGTGCCGGCTCGCCGACGACGTGCGCCGGGCGGCGGTCGGCGACGACGTCACCTACGTCGTCAACCGCAACATCAACTTCAGCAACGTCTGCTACGTCGGCTGCCGGTTCTGCGCCTTCGCGCAGCGGGAGCGGGACGCCGACGCGTACCGGCTCTCCGTGGAGCAGGTCGCCGACCGGGCCGAGGAGGCGTGGGCGGCCGGCGCCAGCGAGGTCTGCCTCCAGGGCGGCATCGACCCGAAGCTGCCGGTGACCGTCTACGCCGACCTGGTGCGGGCGATCAAGGCGCGGGTGCCGGGGATGCACGTGCACGCGTTCTCGCCGATGGAGATCGTCACCGCCGCCGCCAAGGCCGGGGTGCCGGTGCGGGAGTGGCTGACCGGGCTCCGCGAGGCCGGGCTGGACACCATCCCGGGCACCGCCGCGGAGATCCTCGACGACGACGTGCGCTGGGTGCTCACGAAGGGCAAGCTGCCGGCCGCCGCCTGGGTCGACGTGGTCAGCACGGCCCACGAGCTGGGCATCCGGTCCAGCTCCACCATGATGTACGGCCACGTGGACCACCCCGCGCAGTGGCTCGCGCACTTCCGGGTGCTGGCCGGGGTGCAGGACCGCACCGGCGGGTTCACCGAGTTCGTGGCGCTGCCGTTCGTGCACACCAACGCCCCGATCTACCTGGCCGGCATCGCCCGCCCGGGGCCGACCTGGCGGGAGAACCGGGTGGTGCACGCGATGGCCCGACTGCTGCTGCACGGCCGGATCGACAACATCCAGTGCTCCTGGGTGAAACTCGGCGACGAGGGGACGGCGGCGATGCTCCGGGGCGGCTGCAACGACCTCGGCGGCACGCTGATGGAGGAGACGATCTCCCGGATGGCCGGCTCCGGCAACGGCTCGGCGCGCACCGAGGAGCAGTTGGTCGCCATCGCGGCGGCCGCCGGGCGCCCGGCCCGCAAGCGCACGACCGCATACGGTCACCCCCGGCCGTAGGGTCGAACCTTTCCCCGCCGCCGGCCGTACCAGTGGACGCCGGCGGCGGTCGCGGCGAGAACCGCCGCCGGCGTCCCCTCGCCGGGGCCGGCGGCGCCCGTCACGCGCCGGACCCGGTCCGCCCGCGCGCGCCCGCGCCGCCGGAAAGGTTGCCCATGACCAGTGATCAGCGGAAGCGGCCCTGGCCGCGACTGACCCGCCGGCAGACGTTGACGGCGGCGGCGAGCGCCACGCTCGGCGCGGCCGCCCTGACCGTGCCCGGCCTGTCCGCCGCGCAGAACGCCCCCGGCGCGGCCGGGCGGGCCGACGACCCGATCGTCGTGCACCTGCGTGACGCGGCCTCCGGGACCATGGACGTCTTCGTCGGCGCCGTCCGGCTCGAGGTGCGCGACCGCGCCCTGGCCGACCGGCTGCGGCGCGCCGCCAAGCGCTGACCCGCCCGCCGCCACGCCCCGGCCCGCCGCCACGCCCCCGGCCCGGCGCCACGCCCCGGCCCGGCGTCACGCCCCGGCCCGGCTTCCGGCGCCCGGCCGAGCCTCGATTCCCATTTCGCACAGTGAGGTTGGTCCGTCATGTCTTCCCACCGCGAGGCGCCGGAAATAGCCAAGGATCCGGTCGCCGACTCCGCCGACCTGTACGCGTTCGTCAGCCCGGACCGCCCGGACTCGGTGACGTTGATCGCGAACTACGTGCCGCTGCAACTCCCCTCGGGCGGCCCGAACTTCTTCGAGTTCGGCGACGACGTGCGATACGAGATCCATATCGACAACGACGGTGACGGGCGGGCCGACGTCACCTACCGGTTCGAATTCACCACCGAGATCACGAATCCGAACAGTTTTCTCTACAACACCGGCCCGATCGACTCGCTGGACAGCGGGAACTGGAACCGGCGGCAGTTCTACAGCCTGACCCGGATCGCCGACGGCCGGGAACACCGGCTCGCGCACAAGTTGCAGTGCCCGCCCTGCAACGTCGGCCCGCTCTCCACCCCGACGTACGCGGACCTCGTGCGCCAGGCCACGTACACGCTCTCCACGGGGGAGCGGGTCTTCGCCGGGCAGCGGGCGGACGGCTTCTTCGTCGACCTCGGCGCGACCTTCGACCTCGGCGCCCTGCGGCCGTTCCAGCAGTTGCACGTGGCCGGCAAGCGGGTCTTCGGGGTCGAGGGGGAACCGGTCAACGCCACGGACCGGATGAACGTGCACAGCATCGCGGTCCAGGTGCCGCTGACCAGGGTGCGCCGCCGGGCCAACCGGTACGGCGTGGCCGACCGGGCCTCGGTCGTCGGCGTGTGGACGTCGGCCTCCCGCCGGCAGGTGCGGGTACGCGGCGAGCGCGGGGCCGCGGACACCGTCGCCGGGCCGTTCGCGCAGGTCTCCCGGCTGGGCAACCCGCTGTTCAACGAGGTCGTCGTGCCGATGTCCGAGAAGGACCTGTGGAACTCTCTGCCGCCCGCGGAGGACAAGCGGTTCGCGAGGTTCGTGGAGCAGCCGGAGTTGGCGGCGCTGCTGCCGGCGCTCTACCCGGGTGTCTTCCCCAACCTGGACAGGTTGACCAGGTCGAAGCAGGTCCGGGCCGACCTGGTGGCGGTCCTGCTCACGGGCGTCCCGGAGGGACTGATCGACGGCTTCACCAACTTCACTGGCGACGTCCAGGCCGACATGCTGCGGCTGAACACCGCGATCGGGCCGAGCCGGAAGCCGAACCGGTTCGGCGTGCTGGGCGGGGACCTGGCCGGGTTCCCGAACGGCCGCCGGGTCGCCGACGACGTGGTGAGCATCTCGCTGCGTGCGATCGCCGGGCTGACCGTGCCGCTGGTGGACCGGGCGTTCCGGCCGGACGCGGCGACGGCCGCGCTGACCCCGGGGCTGAGCGCCGCCGACGTGACGGCGCCGTTCCTCACCAACTTCCCCTATCTGGGTACGCCGTACGACGGGTTCGGCAACCCGCCGGCGTCGTCCTGACTGATCGGGAGCGGACATGCGTGGGCACTCGCACCCCCAGGGACCGTCGGAGACGGGCAGCGTGGTCCTCGATCTTGGCGGCGACACGGGCGCCCTGATCATCTACACCGGACGGGACCAGCACGGCCGGGAGATCGAGGTCAGTCGGGACGGCGAGCCCCGTACGCACTCGGCGGTCCGGGAGCGTCGGGTGCGGGACGGCATCTTCCACAGTGCCGTCTACCCGGATCTGCCGGCCGGTGTCTATACCGTCTGGTGGGACGATCGGAGGCCGGCCGGCAGGGTGGTGGTGACCGGCGGGGTGATCGCCGAATTCGCCTGGCCGACCAGCGCTGCTCCGGGTTCCGGCTGAGCCGGTCGGCGACGTCGACCGCAGCGCCCCGTCCAACATGTGGACGGGGCGCTGGCGGTCGTTCCGCGCTCGACGGGCGGTCGGCGCGAACTCGGGTTAACCTGTGCCCCACCAAGATCAACGATCGTGGTGGGTGGTCTCTCGGGGGTCTCCATCGGCCTGTCCGGTCGGGCCGGCGGGGAAGCGCCACGGGAGAAAACTCGGGCAACTCGCCGGAGAGGGCGTTACTCGGCCGGGGTCTGAATCGATAGGGCAGGTTGCGAGGCCGGGCGGCCGGGTGGCCGTCCGGAGTGTTGTCGGGAGGGCGACTCCATTATCAAGTTCGGCTTGACGGCGCACGCATTACACGCGTGTAATTTGAATGGGGTTGTTCGCGCGGAACGCAACAAATCGGGACCGGACGGACACGCGCGCCTTTCGCGTGGGGGGTTGCAGCGGCGATGACGCCGGTGCGCGACAAGGAGGCATTTGATGGACGGCCAGCTTGAGGTGGCCGACCTGCTCGGAAACGCGCCGGAGTGGCAGGAGCGGGCGCTCTGCTCGCAGACCGACCCGGAGGCGTTCTTCCCCGAGAAGGGCGGCTCGACCCGCGAGGCGAAGCGAATCTGCTCGCGTTGCGAGGTGAAGACCGAATGCCTCGAATACGCTCTCGGGCACGACGAGCGGTTCGGGATCTGGGGTGGGCTCTCGGAACGGGAGCGGCGCAAGCTCAAGCGGCGGGCCGCCTGAGCGGTGCCGGGCCGGGGCGGTGGGGGCCGCCCGGCTCAGGCGCGGTGGGACCGGTCGCCGTTCGCGGCGGCATCCGGCGCGTGGCTCAGGCCAACTCGTCCGGATCGACCCCGAGCAGGTTGGCCACCTGCTCGATGATCACGTCGTGCACGAGATCCGCGAGATCCTCGCGGTCCATGGCGCGGAACTCCAGCGGCCGGCGGTAGAGCACGATCCGCGGGGGCACCTCCTGCCGGCCCGGCCGACCGGGCAGCAGCCGGGCGAGCGGCACCTCGCCGTCCTCCAGCACGTCGGAGTCGTAGACGTTGAGGTCCGGCGGGACGTCCTCCACCGCGAACTCGACCCCGGCCAACTCCTTGGCGAACCGCCGTTCCAGGGTCTCGACGGTGTCCAGCACCAGGTCGTCGAAGATCTCCGCCTTCGTCCGCGCGAGCGGCACCGTCGCCGGCACCAGCCGCCCGCGCAGGCCGCGCCCGTGCCGGTCGCGGTGGGCGCGCCGGCCGGGGCCGGGGCGGCGGTGTTCCGGACTCGTCATGAGGGACAGGTTAGCTCCCGTACCGACCTGGCCTGCGGCAGCGCCGCGGGTGTGGCGCGGCGCGGGCCGGAACGGCCGAATTGTGATCACCGCGACGGGCGTGTCGCAACGCGAAGCGGTGCGCCGGACCCGGTAATGGAGATACCCTGCCGCCGTGAGGTCACCACGGCGCTGCTCCCGTAACGGCTGCCCCCGGCAAGCGGTCGCCACGCTGACCTATGTCTACAACGAGTCGACAGCCGTGGTGGGGCCGCTTGCCGCCTTCGCCGAGCCGCACACCTACGACCTCTGCGAGCCGCACGCCCGCAGCCTGACCGCGCCGCGCGGCTGGGACGTCGTCCGGCACGAGGGGGAGTTCGAGCCCCCGCCGCCCACCACCGACGACCTGGTCGCCCTCGCCGAGGCCGTCCGCGAGGCCGCCCGCCCGGTGACCCCCCGCCCGCCCGAGGACGACGAGAACCTCAACCCGGCCCCCCAGACGGGCCGCCGCGGCCACCTCCGCGTCATTCCCCCCAGCCACTGACCGCCGGCGCCCCCAGCCACCAACCCGCTTTGGCCGCTCCGGCTGCGGGAACGGCCGGGCCGATCGCGCGCCGCGGGGCGCGCGGCCGACCCGGCCGGATGGGCGGAAGAGGTTACAGGCGCGCCCACGCCTCGGTGAGCACGGCCCGCAGGATCTGCTCGATCTCGTCGAACTGCTGCTGCTCGGCGATCAGCGGCGGGGCGAGCTGCACGACGGGATCGCCCCGGTCGTCGGCGCGGCAGTAGAGCCCGGCGGAGAAGAGCGCGGTGGACAGGAAGCCGCGCAGCAGCCGCTCGGACTCGGCCTCGTCGAAGGTCGCCCGGGTGGCCTTGTCCTTGACCAGCTCGATGCCGTAGAAGTAGCCGTCGCCGCGCACGTCACCGACGATCGGCAGGTCGTGCAGCTTCTCCAGGGTGGCTCGGAAGGCGGCCTCGTTGGCCCGGACGTGCCCGATCAGATCCTCGCGGGCGAACACCTCCAGGTTGGCCAGGGCCACCGCACAGGAGACCGGGTGCCCGCCGAAGGTCACCCCGTGGGCGAACATGCCGGTCTCGGTGAGGAACGGCTCCATCAGCCGGTCGCTGGCGATCATCGCGCCGAGCGGGGCGTAGCCGGAGGTAATGCCCTTGGCGGTGGTGATGATGTCGGGCTGGTACCCGTACCGGACGGCGCCGAAGTATTCGCCGAGCCGACCCCAGGAGCAGATCACCTCGTCGGAGACGAGCAGCACGTCGTACGCGTCGCAGATCTGCCGGACCCGCTCGAAGTAGCCGGGCGGCGGCGGGAAGCAGCCGCCGGAGTTCTGCACCGGCTCCAGGAACACCGCTGCGACCGTGTCCGGTCCCTCCCGCTCGATGGCCCGGCCGATCTCCTCGGCGGCCCACCGCCCGAACGCCTCGGGGGAGTCGCCATGCTCGGGGGCGCGGTAGAAGTTGGTGTTCGGCACCTTGATGCCGCCGGGCACCAGCGGCTCGAAGTCGCTCTTGATGCCGGGCAGCCCGGTGATCGACAGCGCCCCCATCGAGGTGCCGTGGTAGGCGATGTAGCGGCTGACGACCTTGTGCTTGTTCGGCTTGCCGGTGCGCTTGAAGTAGGCCCGAGCCAGCTTCCAGGCCGCCTCGACGGCCTCCGACCCGCCCGTGGTGAAGAAGACCCGGTTCAGGTCGCCGGGGGTGAGCGCGGCGATCCTCTCGGCCAGCTCGACGGCCTTGGGGTGCGCGTACGACCAGAGCGGGAAGTAGGCCAGCTCGCCCGCCTGCTTGGCGGCGGCCTCGGCCAGCTCGGTGCGCCCGTGGCCGGCGTTGACGACGAAGAGCCCGGCGAGCCCGTCCAGGTAGCGGCGGCCCTGGGCGTCCCAGACGTACGCGCCCTCGCCGCGCACGATGGTCGGCACCTCGCCGGCGGAGTAGCTCGCCATCCGGGTGAAGTGCATCCAGAGGTGGTCGGTGGCGTTGGCCATGTCAGCCCCATCGGGTCTCGGGCCGGTCAGGGGTGACACCGGCCGCTCTGCCCACGGTTATCCCACAGTCCGGCCGACGAAAGCAAGTGGGATCGGTGGCATGTGGGCTCTATGGCAACGGAATCAGCGAGCGGCTGACCAGCAAGCAACGGAATCCGTACCTGCGGTTTGCGGTTGACCGGCGTCCGTCCGCGGTGTCCACGGGGCGCCCCGCGCGCCCTGTCGAGCTGAATCGTTTGCGACATCGCGCCGGGCCCGAGCCCGAGCACCGTGGGCGCCGACGGGGTTGAATCGTCTGCGACATCAGCTCGACAGGCGTGGTCGAGGTGCGGCCCGTCCTCCGCGACCTGCCGGGACGGTCAGCGAACCGCCGTCGCCCTTCCCGCGCCGACCGCGCTTCGTCCGTCGACCGCGCTTGGCCCCGGCGACCGCGCTTGGCCCCGTCGACCGCGTTTCGCCCGCCGGCCGCGTTTTCGCCCGTCGACCGCGCTTAGCCCGCCGGTCGTGTTTCGGACGCCGGTCGCGCTTGTCGGTGCTCGCCGCTGGCTACGCGGGGGGCGCGGGGACAGGTCCAGGGCCTTTTCGCGGCCGTTGCCGCCCGGCCCGGACGCGCGGAAGACGTCCGGTCGCGACACGCCGGTTCGCACGGGCTCCAGAGCGCAGCGTGGCTAGGGTGCGCCGGAGTGTGATCCCGGGATGGAGGGCCGGATGGCGAACGAGGCGCTGCGCGTGGCGATGGCCGCGAAGGGCGAGACCGTCGAGTCGCTCGCGGAGAAGGTGCGCGTGGACCCGAAGACTGCGGGTCGGTGGCTCACCGCGGGCCGGATCCCGCACCCCAGGACCCGGCTCGCGGTCGCCGAGGTGCTCGGGCGGGACGCCGCCGAGCTGTGGCCCGAGCCGTTCCGCCGCCGCGACCTGCCCTGGTTCCGGCCCTGGGCCGAACTGGAACAGGACGCCGTGTCGATCCGCACCTATCAGCCGCTGCTGGTGCCGGGCCTGTTGCAGACCGAGCGGTACGCCCGCGCGGTGCTGGGGACCGGCGGCCTGCTCCCGGCGGCCGCGGTGGACGAACTCGTCGCCGGGCGGCTGGCCCGGCAGGCGATCCTGGCGCGGGAGGCCCCGCCGCAGCTCGTCGCCGTGATGGACGAGGTGGTGCTGCGGCGACCGGTCGGCGACCGGGCGGTCATGGCGGGTCAGTTGGCCCACCTGCTGGCGGTCGCCGAGCAGGAGCACGTGCAGGTGCGGGTGATCCCGGCCGAGGTGCCCTGGCACACCGGGCTCGCCGGGCCGTTCGTCCTGATCCGCCTGCCCGACGGCGTCGAGGCGGCCTATGTGGACAGCCAACTGCGCGGTCAGGTGGTGACCGAGAGTGCCGACATTGCTAGCCTGGGCGGCAGATGGGAGAGCGTCGCCGGCGAGGCGCTGCCGCGACGCCGGTCGATCGAGCTGATCAGGGAAGTGGCGACGACATGGACATGACCGACGCCCGCTGGCGCACCGCCACCCGCAGCAGCAACAACGGCGGCGACTGCGTCGAGGTGGCCGACAACCTGCCCGGCCGGGTGCTGGTCCGGGACAGCAAGGACCGCGCCGGTGGCACCCTCAGCTTCGCGCCCGGCGCCTGGCGGGCGTTCGTCGCCTCGGTCGGGCGCGCCGGCTGAGTTCGACCGGCCTCTGGAGCCGGTCGGCGGGCTCCGGCCCGGTCAGGCGGTGCCCCAGGTGTACGTCTGCTTGCGCAGCTTGAGGTAGACGAACGCCTCGGTGGAGAGCACGCCCTCGACCGCCCGCAGCCGCTGGAGGATCTCCAGCAGGTGGTCGTCGTTGCGGCAGACCACCTCGGTCAGCAGGTCGAACGAGCCCGCCGTGATCACCACGTAGTCGACCTCGTCCAGCTCGGCGAGGCGGTCGGCCACGGCCTCCAGGTCCCCGTCGGTGCGTAGGCCGATCATGGCCTGGCGGGGAAAGCCGAGCTGGAGCGGGTCGGTCACGGCGACGATCTGCATCACCCCGGCGTCGAGCAGCCGCTGCACCCGCTGGCGCACCGCCGCCTCCGAGAGCCCGACCGCCTTGCCGATGGTCGCGTACGGTCGGCGGCCGTCCTCCTGGAGCTGCTCGATGATCTGCTTCGCCACGTCGTCGAGCAGTGCGTGGCTGGCACCCTCACGGACGGTGACCCTTCGTCCGCCGTTGCCGTTGTCGTGCTGCCGGTTCGTCATCGACCGCTCCCCATGTCCGTTCCCGGGCTGAGCCTAGTGCCCCCGGCAGTCTGGCGTATTTCGTCGTCCAGAGCTATTTCCGCAACGGAATCCCTTGTAAGGTGCGTCACCTCATGTCAGGATCAGTCGTCCACCGCACCTGACCCTCCCGCCGGCGCGCCACCCCCGTCCCGCCGCCGACGATGACCCCCTTAGGAGTCGTCACATGCGAACTCCCTTTCGGCCCCTCACCCGGCGTGGACTGCTGACCGGCACCCTCGGCTCGGCCGCGCTGCTCGCCGCGGGCGGCTCGCTGGCCGGTTGCGGCACCAAGGCCGCAACCCAGACGGAGGCGGGCTGCGTCAGCGAGGACCTGTCCGGCACCGAGAAGAAGCTCGCCTTCTCCAACTGGCCGCAGTACATGGACGTGGACGAGAAGGACGAGTCCAAGCGGCCGACCCTCGACGCGTTCATCGCCCAGAGCGGCATCCAGGTCACCTACACCGAGGACGTCAACGACAACAACGAGTTCTTCGGCAAGGTGCAGAACCAGCTCGCGGGCTGTCAGGGCACCGGCCGGGACATCATGGTCCTCACCGACTGGATGGCGGCGCGGATGATCCGCCTCGGCTGGATCCAGAAGCTGGACAAGTCGAAGCTGCCCAACGTCGAGGCCAACCTGCTGCCGTCGCTGCGCAACCGCTCCTTCGACCCGGAGAACCAGCTCGCCATCCCGTGGCAGTCCGGCCTGGCCGGGCTCGCCTACAACGGCAAGGTGACCAAGGAGATCCGCACCGTCGACGAGCTGCTCACCCGCCCCGACCTCAAGGGCAAGGTGACCGCGCTGTCCGAGATGCGCGACACCATGGGCCTGCTGCTCCAGTCCAACGGCCACGACCCGGCGAACTTCACCGCCCCGCAGTTCGACGACGCGCTCAACAAGCTCAAGAAGGCCGTCGACTCCGGCCAGATCCGCCGGTTCACCGGCAACGACTACGCGCCCGACCTCGCCAAGGGCGACATCGCCGCGTGCATCGGCTGGTCCGGCGACGTGATCCAGCTCGGCTTCGAGGACGACAAGGTCCGGTTCGTGGTGCCCGAGTCCGGCGTGATGCTCTGGTCGGACAACGTCCTGGTGCCGAACAAGGCCACCCACAAGGGCAACGCCGAACAGCTCATCAACCACTACTACGAGCCCGCGGTCGCCGCGAAGCTCGCCGCGTTCGTGAACTACATCTGCCCGGTCCAGGGCGCCAAGGCCGAGATGGAGAAGATCGACCCGGAGTTGGCCGCCAACCCGCTGATCTTCCCCGACGAGGCCATGCTGGCGAAGTCCAAGGTCTTCATGGCGCTGGACGAGAAGCAGGAACGCGAGTACGAGGGCAAGTTCCAGCAGGTCATCGGGGCGTGATCGGGATGGGCGGGACGACCTCGGGACGCGCGACACCGGCCGGCGACCTGCGGCTGGCCAACCTCACCAAGCGGTTCGGCGTCTTCACCGCGGTGGACGACCTCAGCCTGACCATCCCGCAGGGCTCGTTCTTCGCCCTGCTCGGCGCGTCCGGCTGCGGCAAGACCACCACGCTGCGGATGATCGCCGGCCTGGAGGAGCCGACCAGCGGGCAGGTGCTGCTCGGCGACCGGGACATCGCCCGGCTGCGGCCGTACAAGCGGCCGGTGAACACGGTGTTCCAGAGCTACGCGCTCTTCCCGCACCTCAACGTCTTCGAGAACGTGGCCTTCGGTCTGCGCCGGCGCGGCTTCCGCTCGGTCGACGACGAGGTCATGGGCATGCTCGCGCTGGTGCAGCTCGACGACTTCGGGCACCGCCGTCCCGCCCAGCTCTCCGGCGGGCAGCAGCAGCGGGTCGCGCTGGCCCGCGCCCTGGTCAACCGCCCGCAGGTGCTGCTGCTGGACGAACCGCTCGGCGCGCTCGACCTGAAGCTGCGCCGGCAGATGCAGATCGAGCTGAAGCGGATCCAGACCGAGGTCGGCATCACGTTCGTGCACGTCACCCACGACCAGGAGGAGGCCATGACGATGGCCGACACGGTCGCGGTGATGAACGCCGGCAGGATCGAGCAGCTCGGCGCGCCCGCCGACATCTACGAGTTCCCGGCCACCGCGTTCGTGGCGAACTTCCTCGGCCAGTCCAACCTGCTCGCCGGCGAGGCCGCCGGCGCGGGCGGCGGCGAGGTGGCGGTCTCGGTGCACGGCGGTCGTTTCTCGCTGCCCGCCGGCCGGGCCCGGGTCGACCGGGGGCCGGTCCACCTGGGCGTACGCCCGGAGAAGCTGCACCTGGTCGACTCCGCCGACCAGGTCCCCGCCGGCTGCCAGCACGTCACCGGGGTGGTCACCGACGCCTCCTACGTCGGCGTCAGCACCCAGTACCTGCTGCGCACCGGCTGGGGCAGCGAGCTGTCGGTCTTCGTGGCCAACAGCGGCGCGACCGGTCCGCTGCCGGTGGGGGCCGAGGCCGTGGCCTACTGGGACCCCCGGCACGCCTTCCTGCTGCCCCGGGAGCCCGGCGAGCACGACCGGACCACGCCGGTGCTGGACGAGCCGGTGGGTGCCCCCTCGTGAGCGGGCGGAGCGAGCGAACCGGCCAGCCCGGTGCGGCGGCGCCTCGGGGCGGCGAGCGGGGCGAGGCGGCGGCATGAGTGTCCTCGCGCACGTGCCCACCGGGTCGGGGCATCCGACGCCGCCCCCGCCGGCCCGCCGGTCCGGCCGGCACCGGTTCCTGCCGTACCTGCTCCTGCTGCCCGGCGCGGCGTGGCTGTTCCTCTTCTTCGCGGTGCCGTTGTTCCAGCTCGCCGCCGCCAGCCTCTACGACCCCGCCGGATCGCTCGCCACCGGGTACGCGCTGACCTGGGCCGTCGGCAACTACCCGGACGCGCTCGCGGCGTACTGGCCGCAGTTCACCCGCTCCTTCGTCTACGCCGGCATCGCGCTGGTGCTGGCGCTGCTGATGGGCTACCCGCTGGCGTACGCGATCGCGCAGAAGGCCGGTCGGTGGAAGAACCTGCTGCTGGTCTGCGTGGTCGCGCCGATGTTCACCAGCTTCCTGGTGCGCACGCTGGCCTGGAAGACCATCCTGTCGGACAACGGCTGGCTCGTCGGGCTGCTGCGCGACGTGCACCTGCTCGCCCCCGACGGCCGGCTGCTGGCGACCCCGGTCGCGGTGGTGCTCGGCCTGACGTACAACTTCCTGCCCTTCCTGGTGCTGCCGCTGTACGCGAGCCTGGAGCGGCTCGACCCCCGGCTGCTGGAGGCGGCGAGCGACCTCTACGCCAGCCCGCTGCGGGTGTTCCGCCGGGTCACCCTGCCGCTGTCCATGCCCGGCCTGGTCGCCGGCACGCTGCTGTTCTTCATCCCGGCCAGCGGCGACTACATCAACGCCGAGCTGCTCGGCACCCCCAACGAGTACATGATCGGCAACGTCATCGACTCGGCGTTCCTGGTCCGGCTCGACTACCCGCAGGGCGCGGCGCTGTCCTTCCTGCTGATGGCGGCGATCCTCGCGGTCGTCTTCGGCTACCTGCGCCGGGCCGGCACGGACGAGGTGTTGTGATGGGCGCGAGGAGTGCCGCGAAGCGGAGCCCCGCGGTCGCGAACGAAGGGCGGCGCCGATGACCCGGGTCCTCCGCTGGCTGGCCGACCGCTGGGTGATGGGCGTGGCGCTGCTGGTGCTCGGCTACCTCTTCCTGCCGATCGCCGTGGTCGCCGCCCTGTCCTTCAACCGCCCGTCCAGCCGCCTGTCGTACGACTTCCACGAGTTCACGCTCGACAACTGGCGCAACCCGTGTGCCACCTCCGACATGTGCGACGCGGTGGTGCGCAGCGTCCAGATCGGGTTCATCGCCACCGTCGTCGCCACCGTGCTCGGCACCCTGATGGCGTTCGCGCTGGTGCGGCACCGGTTCCGCGGCCGCTCCGGGATCAACGTGCTGATCTTCCTGCCGATGGCCACCCCCGAGCTGGTGATGGGCACCTCGCTGCTCGCCCTCTTCGTCTCCGCCGGGGTGCCGCAGGGCTTCTGGACCATCGTCATCGCGCACGTCATGTTCTGCGTGTCGTTCGTGGTGGTCACCGTCAAGGCGCGGCTGGCCGGGATGGACTCCCGGCTGGAGGAGGCCGCGATGGACCTCTACGCGAGCGAGTGGCAGACCTTCCGGCTGGTCACCCTGCCGCTGGTGCTGCCCGGCATCGTGGCCGCCGCGCTGCTGGCGTTCTCGCTGTCGTTCGACGACTTCATCATCACCAACTTCAACGCCGGCACCACCGTCACGTTCCCGATGTACGTCTGGGGCGCCGCCCAGCGGGGCATCCCGCCGCAGGTCAACGTGATCGGCACGGCGATGTTCGTGGTCGCGCTGCTGCTGGTGCTCGCCAGCACCCTGCGGGGCCGGCGGAGCCGCCGCGCCGACCTGCGGGCCGCGGCGGCGGCCGGCGGGCCGGCGCGGGGCCGGTCATGACCGGCCCGGACGCCGGCCGGGCCCTCGCCGACGCGGCGCCCGTGCCGTACTGGCTGGACCGGCCGGAACGCCCCGACCCGCTGCCGCCGCTGCGGGGGGCGACCGCCACCGACCTGCTGGTCGTCGGCGGCGGCTACAGCGGGCTCTGGGCGGCGCTGCTCGCCAAGCAGGACGACCCCGGCCGGGACGTGCTGCTGGTCGAGGCGGGCACCTGCGGCTGGGCGGCGTCCGGGCGCAACGGCGGGTTCTGCGCCGCCTCGCTCACCCACGGCCTCGCCAACGGGGTCGAGCGCTTCCCGGACGAGATCGACGTGCTCGACCGGCTCGGCCGGGAGAACCTGGCGGCCATCGCCGACACCGTGGCCGCGTACGGCATCGACTGCGAGTACGAGCGCACCGGCGAGCTGTCCGTCGCCGTCGAGCCCCACCAGCTCGCCGGGCTGGCCGACGACGCCGACCTGGCCCGCCGGTTCGGCCACGACGTGCGGCTGCTCGACCGCGACGAGGTACGCGCCGAGGTGGACTCGCCGACGTACCTCGGCGGGCTGTGGGACCGCGACCGGGTGGCGATGCTGGACCCGGCGAAGCTGGCCTGGGGCCTGCGCCGCGCCTGCCTCGACCTCGGCGTGCGGATCCACGAGCACACCCGCGTCACCGGGCTGCGCCGCGACGGGGCCGCGCTGCGCGCCACCACCCTCGGCGGACCGTCCGGCGCTCCGGGGGCCGACGCCTCGGGGGCGGCGTGCCCGCCCGCCCCCGGCTCGGTGCGGGCGGGGCGGATGGTGCTCGCCACCAACGCGTTCCCGCCGCTGCTGCGCCGGCTGCGGGCCTGGCTGGTGCCGGTCTACGACTACGTGCTGACGACCGAGCCGCTGACGCCCGGGCAGCGCGACGCGATCGGCTGGCGCCACCGGCAGGGCCTCGCCGACACCGGCAACCAGTTCCACTACTACCGGATCACCGGCGACGGGCGGATCCTCTTCGGCGGCTACGACGCCGTCTACCACTACGGCAACCGGATGGCCCCCGAGCTGTCGCAACGGCCGGCCACGTTCACCGCCCTCGCCGACCACTTCTTCACCACGTTCCCGCAGCTCGCCGACGTGCGCTTCAGCCACCGCTGGGGCGGCGTCATCGACACCTGCACCCGGTTCTGCCCGTTCTTCGGCACCGCCTACGAGGGCCGGCTGGCGTACGCGGCCGGCTACACCGGTCTCGGCGTCGGCGCGACCCGGTTCGGCGCCCGCGTGATGCTCGACCTGCTGGGCGGCGGACAGACCCCGCTGACCCGGCTCGACCTCGTGCGCAGCAAGCCGCTGCCGTTCCCGCCGGAGCCGTTGCGGGCCACCGGCATCCACCTCACCCGCTGGTCCCTGGCCCGGGCCGACGCGCGGGCGGGACGGCGCAACCTCTGGCTCCGTACACTCGATCGTCTCGGTTTGGGGTTTGATTCCTGATGCGGATCCTGCTCGTCGGCGCCGGTGGCGTCGGCTCCGCCGCCGTCGCCATCGCCGCCCGCCGCTCCTTCTTCGAGACCGTCGTCGTCGCCGACCGCGACCCCGCCCGCGCGGCGCGGGCCGTGGCCGGCCACGGTGACCGGTTCGTCGCCGCCACCGTCGACGCCTCCTCGGCGGACGCGGTCGCCGCGCTCTGCCGCGAGCACCGGATCACGCACGTGCTCAACGCGGTCGACCCGCGCTTCGTCATGCCGATCTTCGACGGGGCGTTCGCGGCCGGCGCGGACTACCTCGACATGGCCATGTCGCTGTCCCGGCCGCACCCCGACCGGCCCTACGCCGAGACCGGGGTCAAGCTCGGCGACGACCAGTTCGCCGCCGCCGACCGCTGGTCGGCCGCCGGCCGCCTGGCGCTGTGCGGCATCGGCGTCGAGCCGGGCCTGTCGGACGTCTTCGCCCGCTACGCCGCCGACGAGCTGTTCGCCGAGATCGACGAGATCGGGGTACGCGACGGCGGCAACCTCACCGTCGACGGCTACGACTTCGCGCCGTCGTTCTCCATCTGGACCACGATCGAGGAGTGCCTCAACCCGCCGGTCATCTGGGAGGCCGGCCGCGGCTGGTACACCACGCCGCCGTTCTCGGAGCCGGAGGTGTTCGACTTCCCCGAGGGGATCGGCCCGGTCGAGTGCGTCAACGTCGAGCACGAGGAGGTGCTGCTGATCCCGCGCTGGGTGGCGGCGAAGCGGGTCACCTTCAAGTACGGCCTCGGCAACGAGTTCATCGAGGTCCTCAAGACCCTGCACAAGCTCGGCCTCGACGGGGCCTCGCCGGTGCGGGTGAGCGGCGTGACGGTCGCGCCCCGCGACGTCGTGGCCGCCTGCCTGCCCGACCCGGCCACCCTCGGCGACCGCATGCGCGGCAAGACCTGCGCCGGCACCTGGGTGCGTGGGACGGCCCCCGACGGGAGGCCGCGCGAGGTCTACCTCTACCACGTGGTCGACAACGAGTGGTCCATGGCGGAGTACGGCCACCAGGCCGTGGTCTGGCAGACCGCCGTGAACCCCGTCGTCGCCCTGGAGCTGCTCGCCACCGGCGCGTGGTCCGGCACCGGCGTGCTCGGCCCGGAGGCGCTGCCCCCGCGCCCGTTCCTGGATCTGCTCACCGGATACGGCTCACCCTGGGGGATGCAGGACCGATGACCCGCTACGGCCCCATGTTCGGCCCCGACGTCACCTTCCTCGGCGTCGACCGCTGCACCCTCGACGACCCGCCGTCCTTCGCCGACGCCGACGTCGTGATCGTCGGCGCGCCCTTCGACGGCGGCACCTCGCACCGGCCGGGCACCCGCTTCGGCCCGTCGGCCATCCGCCAGGCCTGCTACCTGCCGCACGACGGCTCCCGCCCGTCCCTCGCGCTGCGCGTCGACGCACTGCGCGACCTGCGGGTGTACGACGCCGGCGACGTCGAGATGTTCGCCGGCGACATCGAGCGGTCCCTGGCCGCCCTGGAGTCCGCCGTGCACGCGGTCGCCTCGGCCGGGGCGATCCCGGTCGTCCTCGGCGGCGACCACTCCATCGCGCTGCCCGACGCCACCGGCGTCGCCCGCCACCACGGGCTGGGCCGGGTGTCGCTGGTCCACTTCGACGCGCACGCCGACACCGGGGACATCGAGTTCGGCTCCCTGCACGGGCACGGCCAGCCGATGCGCCGGCTCATCGAGTCCGGCGCCGTACGCGGCGACCGGTTCCTCCAGATCGGCCTGCGCGGCTACTGGCCCGGGCCGGAGACTCTGTCGTGGATGGCCGAGCAACGGATGCGGTCGTACGAGATGACCGAGCTGGTCGCCCGTGGCCTGGACGACTGCCTGACCGAGGCGTTCACCATCGCCACCGACGAGTGCGAGGGCGTCTTCCTCTCCGTCGACGTGGACGTGGTGGATCCGGGCATGGCACCCGGCACGGGCACCCCGGAGCCCGGCGGCCTGACCTCCCGGCAACTGCTCGACGCCGTCCGGCGGTGCTGCTACGAGCTGCCCGTCGTCGGCGTCGACGTGGTCGAGGTCGCCCCGCCGTACGACCACGCCGACATCACCGCGTACCTGGGCAACCGCGTGGTGCTGGAGGCGCTGTCGGCGATCGCCCGCCGCCGCCGCGACGCCGCCGGCGGCCCACCCTGGAACCCCACCCAACCCCTCCTCGACGCCCGC
>NZ_JBPQTP010000087.1:0-28004 GCF_051386395.1 Micromonospora sp. URMC 106 | reverse complement strand
CGTCGGCTACCGCGACAACGGCCACACCGTCACCATCGCCGACTCCGCCGACCCCGCCCAGGCCTCCTACCGGATGAGCGTCGACAACCTCGCCGACTGGATCGCCACCCGCGGCTACACCGCCTGACCCCGACCCAGCCGAACACCAACGACGACAAGGGCCGGCCCCCACAAGGGGCCGGCCCTTCGTCGTGCGCGTCGGCCAGGCCGCGTAGCGGGCGGCCATCGGCGGGCGGCCGGGCCGGCTCAGCCGCCCGAATCAGCCAGCTCCGCACCCTCGGGCACGGTGTCGTCGTCCCGACTGGCGAGCCAGCCGTCCGGCAGGAAGACCTTGCCGGGCGAGTTGGTGCGGCCACGCGGCTGGCCCAGCGTGGCGACCGGGAACGGCTCGGTCGGGTCGAGCTTGCCGAGCAGGTCGTCGAGCTGGGCGAGGCTGTCGATCATCGCCAGCTCGCGCCGCAGTTCGCTGCCGACCGGGAAGCCCTTGAGGTACCAGGCGACGTGCTTGCGGAAGTCGGTGCAACCGTCCCGCTCGCCCCGGGCCGGGGTGCGGGAGCCGGCGGTGAACTGGTCGACCAGCAGCTCCGCGTGGCGGCGCATGGTCCGCGCGACCTCGCCGAGGGTGGGCAGGCGGCGCTCCGGGCGGCCGTTGAACGCGGCCTCCAGGTCGGCGAAGAGCCACGGCCGGCCCAGGCAGCCCCGGCCGATCACCACCCCGTCGACGCCGGTGTGCGCCACCATGCGCAGCGCGTCGTCGGCCTCCCAGATGTCGCCGTTGCCGAGCACCGGCACGTCGAGCGCCTGCTTGAGCGTGGCGATGGCGTCCCAGTCGGCGGTGCCCGAGTAGCGCTGCGCCGCCGTACGCCCGTGCAGGGCGACCGCCGCCACGCCGGCGTCCTGCGCGGCGAGCCCCGCCTCGACGTACGTCAGGTGGCCGTCGTCGATGCCCTTGCGCATCTTGACCGTGACCGGCACGCCGGCGGGCGACGCGGCGTCCACCGCGGCCTTCACCAGGCGGGCGAAGAGCCGGCGCCGCCACGGCAGCGCCGAACCGCCGCCCTTGCGGGTGACCTTCGGCACCGGGCAGCCGAAGTTGAGGTCGATGTGGTCGGCGAGGTCCTTCTCGACCACGATCCGCACGGCGGCGGCGGTGATGTCGGGGTCGGTGCCGTAGAGCTGGAGGCTGCGCGGCCGCTCGTCCCCGCCGAACGCGATCATGCGCAGCGTCTTCGGGTTCCGCTCCACCAGCGCGACGGTGGTGATCATCTCGCAGACGTAGATGCCGCCGCCCTGCTCCCGACAGAGCTGCCGGAAGCCGATGTTGGTGATGCCCGCCATCGGCGCGAGCACCACCGGCGGCCACACCTGGTGCCGCCCGAGGGCCAGCGGGCGCAGTGCGGGAACGGTCGGCGCGGTCACCGGACAAGTGTACGGGGCCCCGGCCGGCACGTTCCCGCGCCGACCGAGGCCCCGTCCAGCAGCTCAGCAGCCGGGGAGGCGCTCGATGAGGTAGCGCTCGACCTGGTCCAGGGAGATGCGCTCCTGAGCCATGGTGTCCCGGTTTCGCACGGTCACCGCGTTGTCGTCCAGGGTGTCGAAGTCGACCGTCACGCAGAACGGGGTGCCGATCTCGTCCTGCCGGCGGTAGCGGCGGCCGATCGCCTGCGAGTCGTCGAACTCCACCACCCAGCGCTTGCGCAGGTCGGCGGCGAGGCCCTTCGCCTTCGGCGAGAGCGCCTCGTTGCGCGACAGCGGCAGCACCGCCACCTTGACGGGGGCCAGCCGCGGGTCGAACCGCATCACCGTGCGCTTGTCCACGCCGCCCTTGGTGTTCGGCGCCTCGTCCTCGTCGTACGCCTCCAGCAGGAAGGCGAGCACCGCCCGGGTGAGGCCGGCGGCCGGCTCGATCACGTACGGCACCCACCGCTCCTGCTTCGTCTGGTCGAAGTAGGACAGGTCGACGCCGGAGTGCTTGCTGTGGGTGCTGAGGTCGAAGTCGGTGCGGTTGGCGATGCCCTCCAGCTCGGCGAACTCGGTGCCGCCGAACTGGAAGCGGTACTCGATGTCCACCGTGCGCTTCGAGTAGTGGGAGAGCTTCTCCTTGGGGTGCTCGTAGAAGCGCAGGTTGCTCTCCGACAGGCCCAGGTCGAGGTACCAGTTCCAGCGCTCCTGGAGCCAGTACTCGTGCCACTGCTCGTCGGAGCCCGGCTCGACGAAGAACTCCATCTCCATCTGCTCGAACTCGCGGGTGCGGAAGATGAAGTTGCCGGGGGTGATCTCGTTGCGGAACGACTTGCCGGTCTGCGCGATGCCGAACGGCGGCTTCTTGCGGGCGACGGTCTCGACGTTCTTGTAGTTGACGAAGATGCCCTGGGCGGTCTCGGGACGCAGGTAGTGCATGCCCTCCTCGCTCTCCACCGGGCCGAGGAAGGTCTTCATCAGGCCGTTGAACATCTTCGGCTCGGTGAAGGTGCCCTTGTTGCCGCAGTTCGGGCAGTTCAGCTCGCTCAGCGAGGCCGGCGGCTTGCCGTGCTTGGCCTCGTACGCCTCCTCCAGGTGGTCGGCCCGGAACCGCTTGTGGCAGGACTGGCACTCGGTCAGCGGGTCGACGAAGGCGTCGAGGTGGCCGGAGGCGGCCCAGACGTCGCGGGCCAGGATCACGGCGGAGTCGAGGCCGACCACGTCGTCGCGCTGCTGGACCATGGTCTTCCACCACTGCCGGCGGACGTTCTCCTTCAGCTCCACGCCGAGCGGACCGTAGTCCCACGCCGACCGGGTGCCTCCGTAGATCTCGCTGGAGGGGAAGACGAAGCCTCGGCGCTTGGCGAGGCTGACGACGGCGTCGATACGGTCGGCTGGCATGTTTCCTCCTACGCCGACTGGCGGTCGGCGGGGACGCGATAAAGGGACGGAACGAGCAGTTCGGGGACAACGGTACGACCAGCACCACCCCGAGCCCAGCAGAATACCGGGGGCGGGTCAGTTGACCCCGCACACCTCCATGCCGCCGGTCTGCCGGTCCTGCCCGAGGACGACCTCCTGCCGGTCCTGCCGGCCGCCGGTGTAGGTCACGTCCACGGGAACGGTCAGGGTCGTGGCGTCCACCTCGCCGACCCGGAACGCCGAGATCTGCGGCTCGGTGGAGACCCGGCGCTCGAACTCCCGGCGCGACTCGCGCCGCTGCGCGTCGTCGCAGAGCTGGTCGTACGCGGCGCCGTACTTCCGTTCGACCAGCGCCTGGTAGTAGTCGGTGGAGACGGTGCGCCCCTGCTCCCGCACGGCCTGCACCCCGGTCACCGCCAGACCCACCACGGCCGCGCCGCCGCCGCCGCAGCAGAGCAGCACGGCGAGCGCCCCGGCGCCCAGCCCGAGCCAGAGCCGGGTGTTGCGCCCCTCGGTGGGCGGCGCCGCGAACGGCGGGGCCACCCCGGGACCGGCCGGCGGGGCGGGCACGCCCGGATCCGCCGGCGGGCCGGGCACGACGGGCGGCTGCGCCCCCTCCTGGCCGGGCAGCGAAGAAAACGGCGGCGGTGCCGCCGGTCCGGGAGCGGTCATGCAAGCAATCTAGTGCCCCCGCGCTCAGCGGTACGGACCAGCGGCCCGATCGCTGGCCGCCACGACCACGTCCCCGCCCGGGGCGGCGGTGGCGAGCGCCTCGTACGCGGACGGCTCGTCGACCGACTCGGCGAGCAGCGGCACCGCCGTGACCTTGACGTCGAAGCCGCCGAGGGCGCGCCGGTAGGTGCCGACCGACTCCCACTCGGTGACCAGGCACCAGTGCCGCGGGTCGTCCAGCGCCCGGACCAGTTGCCCGCGCAGGTAACCGGGGCGGGCCGCGAGCGCGGCGAGGGCGGCGTGCGCCCGCTCGGTGAAGTCGTCGGCGACATCGACGTCCACCACGAACCGGTTCGTCACCAGCACCGGGTTCCTCCTCGTAGAGTCTGTGGGATGCAGCGTACGCAGAGCCGGATGCCGGCCCGGTTGGCCCGGGCGAACCCGACGACGGTGTTCCTGGTCACCCTGGTGCTGGTGCTGGCCGCGTTCTTCACCCCCGGGGTGGCCGGCGGGCTGCTCACCCTGCTGCTCGCCGCGGCCGTCGCCGCGCTGCTAGTCACCACCTGGTCGGTGCAGACCGCGCCGACCCGGGTGATCCGCCTGGTGGTGCTCACCCTGCTGGTCACCGCGGGCCTGGTGAAGCTGCTCTGACATGCAAGCATGCGTTTTTGACAATCATTGTCGTTGTCGCGGAAGGTTCATGTCATGAACATCCGCTCCGCCCCCCGCGCCCTGGCCGCCGCCACCACAGCCCTGCTCGCCCTCGGCGGCGTGGCGGCCTGTTCCGACGACGGCGCGGCCGGCGCCGACCCGCAGCGGGTCGACGTGGTGGCCGCCTTCTACCCGCTGCAGTTCGTCGCCGAGCGGATCGGCGGCGACGCGGTGAAGGTCACCAACCTGGCCAAGCCCGGGGCCGAGCCGCACGACCTGGAGCTCAACCCGGGGCAGGTGGGCCAGGTCAGCGAGGCGGAGCTGGTCGTCTACCTGAAGGGCTTCCAGCCGAACGTGGACGAGGCCGTCGAGCAGAACGCCGGGGACCGCGCGTTCGACGTGGCCACCGTGCAGCCGCTGATGGACGCGGCCGCGGGCGGCCACGAACACGGCCACGAGGGCGCGGAGCACGGCCACCCCGAGGAGTCGGGCAAGGCCGGGGAACCCGGTCACGAGGAGGAGGGCGGCGGCAAGGACCCGCACCTCTGGCTCGACCCGACCCGCCTGGCCACGGTCGGCGACAAGCTCGCCGAGCGGCTCGGCCGGGCCGACCCGGAGCGGGCCGCCGACTACACCGCCCGGGCCGCGGCGCTGCGCACCGAGCTGGAGAAGCTGGACGCCGAGTTCACGACCGGGCTCAAGACGTGCCAGCGGCGGGAGATCGTGGTCAGCCACACCGCCTTCGGCTACCTGACCGAGCGTTACCAGCTGGAGCAGATCGGCATCACCGGGCTGAGCCCGGAGAACGAGCCGTCCCCGCAGCGCCTGGCCGAGGTGATCGAGGAGGCCCGGGAGCACAAGGCCACCACGATCTTCTTCGAGACGCTGGTGAGCCCGAAGGTGGCCCAGACCATCGCCGACCAGGTCGGCGCGAAGACCGCGGTGTTGGACCCGCTCGAAGGGCTGTCGACCGACGGAGGCGACTACCTTTCGGTGATGCGTACCAACCTGCAGACCCTGAGGACGGCGTTGAGCTGCTCGTGACATCCCCAGTCATCACCGTCACGCACGGGGTGGTCGGCTACGACGGCCGCCCCGTGCTGCGTGACGTCTCCCTGACCGTCACCGCCGGCGAGGTGGTCGCCGTGCTCGGCGCCAACGGCTCCGGCAAGTCCACCCTGATCCGCGCCGTGCTCGGCCTGGTGCCGCTCAGCTCCGGGTCGGTCACCCTCTTCGACCGTCCGTTGCGCCGCTTCCGGCAGTGGCACCGGATCGGGTACGTCCCGCAGCGCCTCGGCGCCGGCAGCGGCGTACCGGCCACCGTCCGCGAGGTGGTGGCCTCCGGCCGGTTGGCCCGCCGGGGCGTCCTGCGCCCGGCCGGGCGCGCCGACCGGGCCGCCGTCGACGCGGCGCTGGCGTCCGTCGGGCTCGCCGACCGGGCCCGCGATCCGGTCGCCACCCTCTCCGGAGGGCAGCAGCAGCGGACCCTGATCGCCCGGGCGCTGGCCGGCCAGCCGGAGCTGCTCGTCCTGGACGAGCCGACCGCCGGGGTCGACGCGGCCAGCCAGGAGGCGTTCGCCGGGGCGCTGCACGACTTCGTCGGCGGTGGCGGCACGGTGCTGCTGGTCGCCCACGAGCTCGGGCCGCTGCGGCCGCTGATCAGCCGGGCGGTCGTCGTACACCAGGGTGGGATCTGCCACGACGGCGGAGTGCCGGAGCCCGCCGGCCACCACGCGGAGCCCGACCACGACCACGTGCACCCGCATGGTCCCGACGAGCCCGCCGGGCTGTGGAGCAACTGAGATGGAACTCTTCCAGTACCCCTACATGCAGCGCGCCCTCATCGGCGCGCTGGTCATCGGCCTGGCGGCTCCGGCGCTCGGCATCTACCTGGTGCAGCGGCGGCTCGCGCTGATCGGCGACGGGGTGGGGCACGTGGCGCTCACCGGCGTCGGCGCGGGCCTGCTGCTCAACCGGTCCCCGGTGCTGGTCGCGGTGGTCGTGGCAACCGTGGGCGCGATCACGATCGAGCTGGTCCGCGCCCGCGGCCGCACCTCCGGCGACCTGGCCCTGGCCCTGCTCTTCTACGGCGGCATCGCCGGCGGCGTGATGCTGGTGGGGCTCTCGGACAGCACCAGCGCCAACCTCAACGCCTACCTCTTCGGGTCGCTGACCACCATCTCGCCGCAGGACCTGACCACCATCGCCGTGCTCGGGGCGGCGATCGGGGTGATCATGCTGGCGCTGCGCCCGGCCCTGTTCGCGGTCTGCCACGACGAGGAGTACGCCCGGGTGTCCGGGCTCCCGGTGCGCACGCTCAACCTGCTGCTCGCGGTGGCGACCGCGGTCACCGTGACGATCGCCATGCGGGCGGTCGGCGTGCTGCTGATCAGCGCGCTGATGGTGGTGCCGGTGGCCACGGCGCAGCAGGTGACCCGCGGGTTCCGCAGCACGATGGCGGCGGCGATGGCGCTCGGCCTCTTCGCCGCCGGCTCCGGGGTCTGGGTGGCCGCGAACGCCGACACCGCCCCCGGCGCGTCGGTGGTGCTGATGGCGATCGCCTCGTTCGGGGTGGTCGCGCTCCTCGGGGCCGCCTGGCGGGTGCTGCGCCGGCGGCGCACCCCGGCCGCCGCCCCCGCGCCCGAGCCGCACGAGGTGGTGCTGCACTGATCCTGCTCAGCGGCGTGCCCATGGGATTGGTTACCGTTACAGGGTGACCGACGGATCAGGCTACGACGCCTTCGAGGGTGCGAGCGAGCTGCTGCGTGCCCTGTCGGCGCCGATCCGGCTGGCCATCGTCAGCGAGCTCGCCGAGGGCGAACGCTGCGTGCACGAGCTGGTGGACAAGCTCGGGGCCGCGCAGCCGCTGGTCTCCCAGCACCTGCGGGTGCTGCGGGGCGCCGGCGTGGTGCGCGGCTCGCGGCGGGGGCGCGAGATCGCGTACGCCCTGGTCGACGAGCACGTCGCGCACATCGTGGCCGACGCGGTCAGCCACGCCGGGGAGGGGTCATGACGAGTTCCGCGGTCCGCAACACCCGGCAGCGCTCGGCGGTCAGCGCGCTGCTCGCCGAGGTGGAGGGCTTCCACAGCGCGCAGGAGCTGCACGCGATGCTGCGCGAGCGCGGCGAGCGGGTCGGCCTGACCACCGTCTACCGCACCCTCCAGGGGCTGGCCGACGCGGGCGAGATCGACGTGATGCGACCGCCGGGCGGCGAGCACCTCTACCGCCGGTGCAGCGAGGGACACCACCACCACCTGGTCTGCCGCGGCTGCGGCCGCACGGTCGAGGTGGCCGGGCCGGCGGTGGAGAACTGGGCGGAGCGGGTGGCGGCGCAGCACGGGTACGCCGACGTCAGCCACACCCTGGAGATCTTCGGCACCTGCCCGGCCTGCGCCGGCTGACGCCTTCCCCGGTACGGCCCCTCCGGGGCGCTCGCGGCGGGCGGGTCGGCCGGGCGTTCGCGGCGGGCGGGTCGGCCGGGCTCGCCACGGCGGATCGTCCCGGCGCTCGGCACGGCGGATCGTCCCGGCGCTCGCCCCGACGGTCAGCCGGAGACGAGGCGCAGCCCGGCCGGCTGAGGGCTGGTGAGGCGGTCGAGGGCGGCGGCGGTGGCCGCGTCGGCCGGCAGGTGGACGACCAGCGACTGGTCGTCGTCGGCGGGCAGTTCGAGCGTCTCGTAGGCGAGGCGCAGCCCGCCCGCCGTGGGATGGGCCAGGCGCATGACGCCGTTGGACTTCGGCAGCCCGGGAACGGTGTCGACGCGTCGCGTGAACGCCTCCCCCGCCGCCAGGGTCAGCTCGTCGGCCAGGGCCGCGACGTGCGGATCCGCCCGGAACGGCCCGTGCTTGAGCGCGGCCACCTGCTCGTCCGCGACGTGGTCCCAATCGGGGTAGGCGGCACGCGCCCGGCTGTCGGTGAAGACGAACCGGGCCAGGTTCGGCGGTGCGCCCTCGAGCAGGCCCACGGGCCCGACCAGCCGCTCGTAGCCGGACGTCCAGGCCAGGACGTCGGTGAGCTGGTTGAGCAGCAGCGCCGGGGTGGGCTCCAGGCGGTCGAGCAGCGCCTGGACGGCCGGGCGGACGAGACGGCCCGGCCCGGCGTGGCCCCGGCAGGCGAAGCCGGGGTCGGTCGCCTTGGTGAGGCGGTACAGGTGCACGCGCTCCGTCGGGGTGAGCCGCAACGCGTCGGCCAGCGCGGACAGCACCTGCGGGGACGGCCGGCGGTCGCGGCCCTGCTCCAGCCGGGTCACGTACTCCACGCTGACCCCGGCGAGCGCCGCGACCTCGGACCGGCGCAGGCCCGAGGTGCGCCGGCGCGGCCCGGTGGGCAGCCCCACCTCGGCGGGCGTGACCGCCGCGCGCCGCGTACGCAGGAACAGACCCAGCTCGTTGCCACTCACGGCTCCGAACGTAACAGTCGCCGCGATCGGGATCATGTCCCCACCACTACCAGCCTCGGCCCGGCCTTCCTGGTCGCCGTGACGACGGCGAGAGTCGGTGACGTGACCGGCACGGTCACCTGGGAAACCGACTTCGAAGAGGTGTGGATCATGAGTCGTACCGTCGTGGTCATCGGCGGAGGGTACGGGGGGTCGGCGGTCGCCAAGGAGCTGGACTCCGAGGCCGACGTCGTCCTCGTCGACCCCCGGGACGCGTTCGTCAACTCGGCGGCGTCGCTGCGGGCGGTGACCCGGCCGGACTGGGCGCCCAACATGTTCTTCTCCTTCGAGACCCTGCTCGGGCGCGGCACGGTGATCCGCGACCGCGCGGTCTCGGTGGACCCGGGGGGCGTCACCCTGGCCTCGGGTCGGCGGGTCGAGGCGGACTATCTGGTCCTGGCCTCGGGCTCCCGCTACGCCTACCCGGCCAAGCCCGACGCCGACGCCACCAGCGAGGCGCTGGACGACCTGCGCCGGACCAACAAGGAACTGGTGAACGCCGACCGGGTGCTGATCCTCGGCGCCGGGCCGGTCGGTCTGGAGCTGGCCGGCGAAATCAAGGAGGTCTGGCCGCACAAGCACGTGACCGTCGTCGACCCGTCCGAGCAGCTTCTGCCCGGCTTCCTGCCGGCGGTGCGCCAGGACCTGCACCGCCAGCTCGACGAACTGGAGATCCGGCTGCGGCTGGGCACCGGCCTGACGGCGCCGCCGACGACGGAGCCGGGGCAGGCCGAAACCTTCACCGTCACCACCACCGGCGGTGACGAGATCACCGCCGACATCTGGTTCCGCGCCCACGGCGTGCAGGTCAACAGCGACTACCTCGCCGACGGCCGGCTCACGACCCGCACGCCGCAGGGACAGGTCCCCGTCACCGAGACCCTCAACGTCCGCGGGTACGACCACGTCTACGCGGTCGGCGACATCACCGATGTCGCCGAGGCCAAGATGGCCGGGTACGCGATGCAGCACGCCGAGGTCGTGGCGCGGAACATCGTCGCCCAACTGCGCGGCGAGGAGCCCTCGGCCACCTACCGGCCGCAGCCCGACCCCATGATCCTGCTCCCGCTCGGACCGCGTGGCGGTGTCGGCCAGATGCCCACCCCCGACGGCCCGGTCCCGGTCCCGGCCGAGACCGTCTCCGAGTACAAGGGCGTCGACCTGTTCACCGGCCGCTTCGCCGAGCAGTTCCGCACCGCCTGAAGGGTTGGCACACATGGAGCACACCGGCCTCGGCCGCAACGGCCCATCCGCACCGCAGGTCGTCTTCGGCTTCGGCGCGCACAGCGGCATCGACGACGGACCGGAGTTGCTGCGCGCGGCTCGGCTGGCCGATCGGGACGGGCTCGACATCTTCTCGCTGTCGGACCATCCCTACCTCGGGGCGCGCCTGGACGCGTACGCCACCCTCGGATTCATCCTCGGGCGTACGCGGCGCCTCTCGGGCTTCGCCAACGTCACCAATCTGCCCACCCGGCCCGCTCCCATGCTGGCGCGGACCGTGACGTCGCTGTCGGCGCTCTCCGGCGGCCGCGTCGTGCTCGGCATGGGCGCGGGCGGGCTGTGGGACCGGATCGCCGACATGGGAGTGCCGCGGCTCTCACCGGGCGCCGCGGTGGACGCCTTCGAGGAGGCGATCGTCCTGGTCAAGAAGCTGTCGGGCGGCGGCCCCCCGGTCACCTACCGGGGCCGCCACTACCAGGTGGACCGGATCGAACCGGCTCCGGTGCCCGCGGCTCCGGTGTGGACCGGATCGGTCGGCCCGAGATCCCTGGCCGCCACCGGCCGGGTGGCCGACGGCTGGATCCCCGGCCACGCGGCGGACTGGCTCAGCGAGCGCTACCGGACGTCGCGGCCGATCATCGACGAGGCGGCGGCGGCCGTGGGCCGCGACCCGAGCGAGATCCGCACGGTCTTCAACCTCCCCGGGCGCATCACCGACCGGCCGCTGGCCGCCCCACGCGACCGCGCCGGCCGATGGGTCGGCGGTTCGGTCGACCAGTGGGTCGAGGAACTGACCGGCGCCGTGCTGGCGCACGGCGCGTCGGGCTTCGTGCTCTTCGCACCCGACGGCGGAACGCAGGATGCCGTATCCCTCGGCCGCTGGGCCCGGGAGATCGTCCCGACCGTACGCGAGGCGATCGCCAAGGAGAACGGGACGTCGTAGCCGGGCGTGCCGGACAGGCACGGCGGTGCGGCCGTTCGCGCCGCGTGCCGAGCGCGGCCGCACGTGGCACGCTGTCCGGCGTGAAGATCTACGCTGATCGCTTCCCGACCGTCGTCCGACAGCTGATCACCGACCTGCTCGTCGTCGTCTGGGTGTACGGCGCGGTCCGCGGCGCGCTGTGGCTGCACGACCTCGTCCAGAAGCTCGCCGTACCCGGACAGAAGCTGGAGGGGGCCGGCGGCGGCCTCGCCGACAACCTGGCCGAGGCGGGCGGCAAGGTCGGCCGGGTGCCGCTGGTCGGCGACGAGCTGACCGCACCGTTCGAGCGGGCGGCCGGCGCCGCCCGATCGCTGGCCGAGGCCGGGCGGGACCAGCAGGAGCTGGTCGACCAGCTCGCCCTCGCGCTGGCCGTCGCCGCGCTGGTCTTCCCGCTCGGCCTGGTGCTCTTCGGCTGGCTGCCGCTGCGGGTGCGCTGGGTGCGTCGCGCCTCCTCGGCCGCGAAGCTGGCCGCCGCGCCCGCCGGCCGGGACCTGCTGGCCCTGCGGGCGCTGGCCACCCAGCCGCTGGGGCGGCTGACCCGGATCGCGCCCGACGTGGCGGAGGCGTGGCGGCGCGGCGACGACGACACCGTCGACGCGCTCGCCGCGCTGGAGCTGCGCCAACTCGGCCTGCGGGGCGGCCGCTAAGGTCGTCGGGTGTTCTACTTCCTGGTCGTCATCGCCGTGCTGCTGCTCGGCTACGCCGCCGTCCTGGTCAACTTCGTCCGCAAGGGCCGCAAGATTCCCCCGGCGGCCTACCTGGGGCTGGCCGTGCTCAACGGGTTGCTCCTCGCGGCGATCCTGGCCTGGGCGATCGCCCACTGACCCGCCGGGCCGGCGCGAGCCGGCCCGGTCCCGGGCGGGCCGGGCGGCACGCCGCGGGCCCCCTTCCGGTGCGGAGGACGCCTTCTCCCTACACCCGGCGGCGGACGTCGGCGGTGGTGGACGGGCCGGGCGACCAACGCGCCACCCACGGCAGGTCGTCGGCCGGGGTGATGACGCCGTCCTCCAGGCCCACGTAGCGCCCGTCGAGGATCCGCCTCGCGGCGGCCACGTCGACCGAGTCGGTGTTGTCCCACAGGGCGGTGAAGAGCGCGTCGACCCGGACCCGGGCCTGCCGGCAGAACAGGTCGGCCAGCTCGACGTTCTCCGGCCGGGTGTCCCGCTCGGCGTAGGCACGCACGCAGACCGCCGACATCGCGAACAGCTCCGCGCCGATGTCCACCACCCGGCCGAGGAACGCCTGCTTGCGCTCCATCTTCCCCTGCCACCGGGACATCGCGTAGAACGTCGACCGAGCCAGCTTGCGCGAGGCGCGCTCCACCTGCCGCAGGTGGCCGGCGAGCGGGCCGAACTCGGCGTACGCCGACGGGCGCTGGCCCTTGCCGACGGCCAGGGTGGGCAGCCACTTCGCGTAGAACGCGCCGGCCCGCGCGCCGGCGCGCGCCTTGCGGCCGAGCCCGGCCTCCGGGTCGATGATGTCGCCGGCGACCGACAGGTGCGCGTCGACGGCCTCGCGGGCGATCAGCAGGTGCATGATCTCGGTCGAGCCCTCGAAGATGCGGTTGATCCGCAGGTCGCGCAGCATCTGCTCGACGGCGGCCGGGCGCTCGCCCCGCGCCGCCAGCGAGTCGGCCGTCTCGTAGCCGCGGCCGCCCCGGATCTGGATCAGCTCGTCGGCGATCTTCCAGGCCATCTCGCTGGCGTAGAGCTTGACCAGCGCCGCCTCGATCCGGATGTCGTTGCGGTCGTCGTCGGCCAGCAGGCAGCAGAGGTCGAGCATGGTCTCCATGCCGTACGTCGTCGCGGCGATGAAGGAGAGCTTCTGGGCCACCGCCTCGTGCTCGCCCACGGGCCGGCCCCACTGCACCCGGTCGGCGGACCACTCCCGGGCCACGTGCAACGCCCACTTGCCGGCGCCCACGCACATGGCCGGCAGCGACAGCCGCCCCGTGTTGAGGGTGGTCAGCGCGATCTTCAGGCCCTTGCCCTCGCCGCCGATGACGTTCTCCTTCGGCACGAAGACGTCGTGGAAGCGGGTGAGGCTGTTCTCCAGGCCGCGCAGGCCGACGAAGGCGTTGCGCCGTTCGACCGTGATGCCCTCGCTGTCGCCCTCGACGACGAAGGCGGTGATGCCGCCGCGCCGCCCCTCGCCGCCGGGGACCCGGGCCATCACCACCAGCAGGGTGGCGACCGTGCCGTTGGTGGCCCAGAGCTTCACCCCGTTGAGCCGGTAGCCGGTGCCGTCGGGCGTCGGTTCGGCGGTGGTCGCCAGGCGGGCCGGGTCGGAGCCGACGTCCGGCTCGGTGAGCAGGAACGCGGACACCTCGCCGGCGGCGAGCCGGGGCAGGAAGCGCTGCTTCTGCTCGGCGGTGCCGAACATCTTCAGCGGCTGCGGCACACCGATGGACTGGTGCGCCGACAGCAGCGCGCCGATCGCCGGGCTGACCGAGCCGGCCAGCATGAGCGCCCGGCAGTAGTGCAGGTTGCTCAGCCCGAGCCCGCCGTACGACCGGTCGATCTTCATGCCGAACGCGCCGAGCCGGGCGAGGCCGTGGAACACCTCGTCCGGGATGGACGCGTCCCGCTCGATCGCCGCGCCGTCCACCTCGGAGGTGAGGAACTCGCGGAACCGGCCGAGGAACTCGTCGGCCCGGGCGACGTCCGCCGCGTCGGACCGCGGCCAGGGGTGGATGAGGTCGAGGCGGAAGCGGCCGAGGAAGAGCTCCTTGCCGAAGCTGGGCCGGTCCCACGAGGACTCGCGGGCCGCCTCGGCGACCTGGCGCGCCTCCTTCTCGGAGACCTGCCCCGCCTCCTTCGGCAGCGGCCCGGCGGCGCCCGGCGTCGAGGCGCCCCCGGTCGCGGCCGGTGCGGGCTGGGGCTGCTCCCCGCCGGCCGTCGACGTGCCCCCGGTGGCGGTCGGTGCGGGCTGGTCGGCGCCGGAACCGTCCGGCGTGGGTCGGCTGTTGTGCGTCGTGGTCACGGCTGCCCCCTCGAACCTCGGTCCGGCTGCGTCAACGTGCTCGACAAACAGCACGCTACCCCCGGGTGTTACCCAGGGGTAGCGCTCGGTAAAGATCGAGTTTCGTCGGCGCGCGTCAGTCGCCGGGAAGGCTCGCCCGGTCGTCGTCCTCGTCGTCGACGTCGTCCTCGCCCCAGTTGCGCCGGGCGAACGGCAGGAACACCCAGAAGGTGAGGAACCAGAGCCCGGTGATGCCGCTGAGCACCAGGGCGACACCCCGGTCCAGCACGAAGTCGGTGATCAGGAGCACCGCGCTGACCATCGAGATCAGCATGAAGGCGAGGCCGCCGCTGGCCATCCGGTGGGCGAAGCGGACCAGCTCCGGCTTGCGGCCCTGGCGGAACAGCGCCCGGTGGAACGCCACCGGGGAGATGATCATCGCGGTCGCGGCGGCCGCCGACAGCAGCGCGACGATGTAGACGTCCTTCTGGAAGCCGCTCGTGCGCGTGAAACCGTTGCTGAACGGCAGGGTGAGCAGGAAGGCGAAGAGGATCTGCACACCCGTCTGGGCGACCCGCAACTCCTGCAACAGGTCCGCGAAGTTGCGCTGCCAGCGTTGCCGCTCGGTTTCCTTGGACACGGGCTACCTCCGGTCAGACGGTACTGCCGACGGGGTGGGCCCGTCGGCAGCAACGCTGATGCCCCACCGACGGAGCCACGAAACCGGCTCGTGTTCCCGGTGGAGGCGCCCCGGTACGGCGCCGTCAGGAGCCGCGGCGGATCCGGCCGGCGTACCGGGCCTCCAGGGCGTTGTTGTGCTCGTCGCCGCCGGCGATGTTGGCCGACAGGTAGACCGGGGGCCGCTCCCCCGCGGCCAGCAGCCGCGCCACCACCTCGACCGTGATCTGCTGCGCCAGCAGCGCCGCCGTGATGGAGGAGACCGCGCCGACCGCGCCGCCCCCGGGCAGCGGCAGCGTCGCGTCGCCGTACGGGGCGCCGTTGTCGAGCACCACGTCGGCGAAGTCGGCGAGCTTGCGGCCCGACGGGTGGCGCGAGGTCATCTGCCCGGAGTGCTGCGCCGACGTGATCGCGACCAGCCCGTGCCCCTTCGCCTTCACCAGGGACGCGAACTCCACCATCGCGCCGTTGACGCCGGAGTTCGAGGCCAGCACGAAGACGTCCCGGGGGCCGACCGGGGCCAGCTCGTAGAGGCGGTGGGCCACCGACGGATCGCGCTCCAGCAGCGGCCCGAGCACGTCGGCCGGCGCGCCGCCGACCAGCACGAGATCCCGCAGGGCGATCCGGTTGGTCGGCACCAGCCCGCCGGCCCGGCCGGCGATCTCCATCGCCAGCGCCTCCGAGTGGCCGGTGCCGAAGGCGTGGACCACCCCGTCGGCACGCACCGCCTCGGCGATCAGGTCGGCGGCCCGCCCCACCGCCTCCCGTTGGCTCGTGGCCACCCGGCGCATCGTGTCGGTCACCACGGCCAGGTAGTCCTCGGCGCTCACCGTCATGTCTCCTCCGTCCATGTCGTCCGTCCGTCCAGGACGCCCGGCCGCCTCCGGCGCCGGGCGGCGCCCCGCCGTCAGGCCGGGGGCCGCACCCGGGCCAGGATCGCCTCGGCCAGCTTCGCGGGCGCCTCGTCGGGGATCCAGTGGCTCACCCCGGGCAGCTCGACGAAACGGTAGTCGGCGCCCACGTGCGCGGCGCACGCCTCGGCGGCGCTCCGGCCGATCGCGATGTCGCGGTCGCTCCACACGAAGGTGGTCGGCACCGGCACGGGCCCGGTGGCCGCCATGTCCCGGCGGGACATCGCCCGGTACCAGTTCAGGGCGGCCGTCAGCGCGCCGGGCTCGCGCATCGGGTCGGCGTACGCGGCCACCCGCCCGTCGCCGCCGACGCCGTGCAGCATCCGGCGCAGCCCCGTCGCGCCCAGCGCCAGCAGTGCCTTCTCCGCCGTGCCCGGCTTGCGGAACAGCGCGATGTACGCCGAGCGGGCCTTCTGCCCCGGATCCTCGGCCAGCGCGTGCGCCATCGCGGCGGGGTGCGGCACGGAGACCGCGGTCAGCGTGCGGACCCGCTGCGGGTGCCGGGCGGCCAGGTCCCAGGCCACCATCGCGCCCCAGTCGTGCCCCACCAGGTGCGCCGCGTCGACGCCCAGCGCGTCCAGCACGGCCACCGCGTCGGCCACCAGCTCCGGCATCCGGTACGCCTCGACCGCCTCGGGCCGCGCGCCGGGCGAGTAGCCGCGCTGGTCGAGCGCGTACGTGCGCAGGCCGGCGGCGTGCAGGGTCGGGACCACGTCGTCCCACTCCCCGCTGTGCTGCGGGAAGCCGTGCAGCAGCAGGACGGGCGCGCCGCCCTCCGGACCGCCGACGCGTACGTCGAACGTGAGCCCCCGGGCGTCGATCCGCATGATCGCCAGCCTACCCAGGGCGGGCGCGGGTCACTCGTACTGACGTCGGGGCACGGGCACCTGCCGCCAGGACTCCACGTCCAGGTACGGGATCTCGGCGTCGTTGACCGGGTCCCGGGCGATCCGGTCGCTGTAGCGGCCGGTCACCTCGATCCAGGTGTCGTCGGCGAGCCCCTCGGGCACGGCGCCGGTCAGGCCCAGCTTGACCGGCCGCCCGTCGGCGGCGCAGCAGGAGAGCACGATGCGGGCCAGCAGCGGCCGACCGTCGGGGCCGGTGGTGACGAAGCCGGTCAGCCGGACCCGGCGCTGCCCGATGGAGGCGCCCCGGTCGAACAGCGCCCGGGAGGCGTAGTCGAGCACGGTGACCTGCGCCGGGTCGCCGTCGGGCAGGGGCGGGTAGTCGGAGGGTTGCTGCCGGGCGGAGAGCGCGGTGCCGGCCTGCCCTGCCGCGTACGAGCCGAGGGCGGGCGGGGCGACCAGGAGCAGGCCCAGCACCGGCAGGATCAGCAGCCAGCCCACCCGTGGCTCGTGGTGGCCGTGCCCGTCGTGGTCGGCGTCGTGCCCGTCGGCCGACGGGGGCAGGCCGGTGCGCCGCAGGAGCGGGCGCAGCTCGTACCAGAGGGTCATGACCGCGGCGACCACCAGCAGCAGGCCCGCGGCGACGAGGAAGGGACGCAGCCCCTCCTTGACGTAGCGCAGGTGCAGGTCGGTGAGGCTGGCCCGGACCACCGCGCCCCCGAGCAGCAGCAGGACGACGGCCTGCGCCTGCCGGTTCACAGCAGCACCGCCCCGGTCGCGGCGGCGACCGCCACGGCCACCGCGAGGGTGGCGGGGGCGAACCGCAGCGCGAACCGCCGGCCGAAGACGCCGGCCTGCATCGCGATGAGCTTGAGGTCGACCATCGGCCCCACCACCAGGAAGACAAGTCGGGAGGTCAGCGAGAACTGCGACAGCGAGGCGGCGACGAAGGCGTCGGCCTCGGAGCAGAGGGAGAGCAGCACCGCGAGCACGGCCAGCGCGAGCACCGAGAGCACCGGCTCGTCGGCGAGGGTCTGCAACCAGCGCTCGGGCACGACGACGTTGATCGTGGCGGCGGCCGCCGCGCCGATCACCAGGAACCCGCCGGCGTGCGTGACGTCGTGCCGGACCGCCGCCCAGAACGCCCGCCCGCGCGAGCCGTCGTCCAGCTCGGGCCGGCGGGGCAGCCGGATCCAGTCGGCCCGGCCGAGGCGCAGCCACAGCCAGCCCATGACCATCGCGACGACGAGGCTGGCCACGCCACGGCCGAGGACCATCTCCGGGTCGTCGGGGAACGCCACCGCGGTGGCGGTGAGCACGATCGGGTTGATCGCCGGGGCGGCGAGCAGGAAGGCCAGCGCCGCGGCCGGGGTGACCCCGCGCCGGATCAGCGACCCGGCGATCGGCACCGAACCGCACTCGCAGCCGGGGAGCACCACGCCGGCCGCGCTCGCCACCGGCACCGCGAGCGCGGGGTGTCGCGGCAGCGCCCGGGCCCAGAACGACCGGGGCACGAAGACCGCGATCACCGCGGAGAGGATCACGCCGAAGACCAGGAACGGCACCGCCTGCACCATGACCGAGACGAAGACGGTGGTCCAGGTCTGCAGCCGGGGCGCGGACAGTGCGCGGGCGATCGGCTCCCGGAAGACGACCAGCAGGACCAGCAGGCCCGCGAGCGCCTCGACGGACCCGAGCCGCCAGGCTCCGCCATCCGCCGGCTCCGTCGGCGGTATGTCCGGCGCGGCCGCGCCCACCGCCCCCCGCCCGCCCTCGGGCGCCCCGCGGTCAACCTCGGATGTCACGTACGTGTCCCTCTGCCGCTTGTGCCGGTGGCCGCCCGAGACTACCGGCCGGAATCGACGGGGTCGATCGAACGCGCGGGTGACCTGCGAAAAGATCACTTTGCTCGATGATCTTCAAAGGTGTTAGCGTCGGCGCGACAACTTCACATCCGACAGGGGAGCGCACAGCGCTGAGAGTGCGGGCACCGCCCGCAGACCCTCGAACCTGATCTGGGTAATGCCAGCGCAGGGAGTTCGGTCGACCTCCAGCCGCGTCGACGTCCGGCACACCGGGCGCGGCGTGCGTCTTCTCCTGGTTCGCGTTCAGGACTGGGAGCACATCATGCGAGACAACACGACCACCCGGTGGCGCACACTCGACGTCGTCGTCGCCGCGGTGATCGCGGTGGCGTTCGGCGTCATCTTCTGGGCCTGGGGGCTGCTGTGGCGGGCCGTCGACCCGGCGTTCGCGTTCTTCCCGGCCGGCCAGGCGATCATGTACGGCGTGTGGCTGGTCCCGGCCGTGCTCGGCGGCCTGGTGGTCCGCAAGCCCGGCGCGGCGCTCTTCTGCGAGGCGGTGGCCGCGACGGTCTCCGCGCTGCTCGGCTCCGAGTGGGGCGGCATCACCATCGTCCAGGGCCTGATCCAGGGGCTCGGTGCCGAGGTGGCGTTCGCCGCGTTCCGGTACCGCTCGTTCCGGCTGCCCACCGCGCTGCTCGCCGGCGCGCTGACCGGCCTGGGCGCGGCGCTGTTCGACTTCTTCGTCTGGAACGTCGACTACGCGCTCGGCAGCTACCGGATCCCGTACGCCCTGCTCACCGTCGTCAGCGCCACGGTCGTCGCCGGCGCCGGCGGGTGGGCGCTCACCCGCGCCCTGGCCGGCACGGGCGCCCTGGACCGCTTCCCCGCCGGCCGCGAACGCGCCGCCATCTGACCCGCGCCCACCGAACCGACCCGACGGAACCGCGTTGACCATGAGGTTGTCGCCCGCACACGCCGCGTCGAACGGCGACAACCCCGTGGTCGACGGGCGGGAGAGGGCGTGCCGAACATGGGAGCGGTGACGCTGCGGGGGTTCGGGTGGCGGCACGCCGGTCGTCGGGCGTGGGCGGTGCGCGGGGTGGACCTGCGCGTCGAGGCCGGTGAGCGGGTGCTGCTGCTGGGGCCGTCGGGGGCCGGCAAGAGCACCCTGCTCGCCGCGCTGGCCGGGTTGCTGCCGGAGGACTCGGGCGAGCAGGAGGGCACCGTCGAGATCGACGGGCTCGACCCCCGCAAGGGCCGGGAGCGGGTCGGCATCGTCTTCCAGGATCCGGAGACCCAGCTCGTGATGGCCCGCAGCGGCGACGACGTGGCGTTCGGGCTGGAGAACCGCGGGGTCCCCGCCGACGAGATCTGGCCCCGCGTCGACGAGGCGCTGGCCCGGGTCGGCTTCCCGTACCCGCGGGACCGGCCCACCGCCGCCCTCTCCGGCGGGGAGCAGCAACGCCTCGCCCTGGCCGGGGTGCTGGCCCTGCGTCCCGGGCTGCTGCTGCTCGACGAGCCGACCGCCAACCTGGACCCGGCTGGCGCCGCGCTGATCCGGGCGGCGGTGGCCGGCGCGCTGGACGCCGACACCACGCTGATCCTGGTCGAGCACCGGGTCGCCGAGGCGCTGCCCCTGGTCGACCGGGTGGTCGTGCTCGAACCGTCGGGCGGCGTCCGCGCGGACGGCACGCCCGAGGCCGTCTTCGGCACGCACGGCGACGCGCTCGCCGCCGAGGGCGTCTGGGTGCCCGGCCGCCCCGTGCCGCCCCGCCACGCCGCCGCGCCGGCCGGCGACGTGCTGCTCACCGCCGACCGGCTCGGCCTGCCGCCCCGGCTGGCCGCCGTCGACCTGGCGGTACGCGCCGGCGAGACGCTCGCCGTGCTCGGCCCGAACGGGGCCGGGAAGTCCACCCTCGCGCTGCTGCTCGGCGGGCTGCTCAAGCCGGGCGCCGGCCGGGTCGCGGCGACGGCGGCACTGGCCGGCGCCGACGCCCGCACTCCCCCGCACCGCTGGCGCGCTCCGGCGCTGGCCCGCCGCATCGGCTCGGTCTTCCAGGACCCGGAGCACCAGTTCGTCACCAACACCGTCTTCGACGAGCTGGCGCTCGGCCCGCGCCGCACCGGCCAGCCCGAGGCGGCGGTCCGCTCCGCCGTGGACGACCTGCTGTCGCGGCTGCGGCTGACGAAGCTCGCCGCGGCCAACCCGTACACCCTCTCCGGCGGCGAGGCGCGGCGGCTGAGCGTGGCGACGGCGCTGGCTACCGCGCCACGCCTGCTCGTCTGCGACGAACCGACCTTCGGCCAGGACCGACGGACCTGGCTGGAGCTGGTGGACCTCTTCGCCGAGCTGCGCGACGCCGGGCACGGCCTGGTCGCCGTCACCCACGACCCGGAGTTCGTGGCCGCCCTGGCGGACCGGCGCCTCACCCTGGACCGCCCGTGACCGGCCCGAGGACGACCCCGCGACCCAGCCGTCACCCGGGGACGGCCACGACGGGCCCGGAGCCGACCCGACGCCTCCGCCGTCCCGGCCGCCGGGAGCGGCCGTGATCAGTCTGGAGCCCGTCGCCGCGCCGGGCGCGCCGCTGGCCCGGCGCAACCCGGTGGCGAAGCTCGCCGCGGCGCTGGTGTTCTCGTTCGTCCTGATCGCCACCCTGGACCCGGTGGCCCCGGCGATCGCCATCGCGGTCGAGCTGGCCGTGCTGCCGCTGTTCGGGGTCCGCTACCGGGTGCTGGCCCGGCGGGCCTGGCCGCTGCTCGTCGGCGCGGTGGGCGTCGTGGTGACGCTGGTGCTCTTCGCGGCCGAGCGCTCCGGCCGGGTGCTGGTCGAGGCCGGTCCGGCGGTGGTCACCTCCGGGGTGCTGCTCACCGCGCTCGGCCTGGTGCTGCGCATGTTCGCCGTGGCGCTGCCCGGCGTGATCGTGTTCGCCACCACCGACCCCACCGACCTGGCGGACGCCCTGATCCAGAACGCGAGGGCGCCGGCCCGGTTCGCCGTCGGGGCGCTGGCGGCGTTCCGGCTGGTGCCGCTGCTCGGGCAGGAGTGGCAGATGATCTCCATGGCCCGCCGGGCCCGGGGGGTGGAGGCGGGCCGCGACCCACTGGCGAAGCTGCGGCTGTTCGCCTCCACGGCCTTCGCGCTGCTGGTCGGCGCGATCCGGCGGGGCACCCGGCTGGCCGTGGCGATGGATGCCCGGGGCTTCGACGCCGGCACGCCGCGTACGGTCGCCCGGCGGCAGCGCTTCGTCGCCGCCGACTGGCTGCTGATCGCCGGGGCCGCGGCGCTCGCCGGGGCGGCGCTGACGGTCAGCGTGCTGCTCGGCACCTTCCGCCCGTTGATCGGCTGAGGCGTACGGGCCGGGTGGGGTCGTCGCGACGACCCCACCCGGCCCGTACGCCTCAGCCGATCAACGGGCGGAAGGTGCCGAGCAGCACGCTGACCGTCAGCTACGCCGGAAGGCGTACCGGCGGGTCTGGCCGGCCCGCTGGCCGCGCGAACCGCCGGCGCGGACGGCGCCGGAGACCGGCGGACCGGCCTTCGGCGCCGCCGGCCGGTCGAGCGGCAGCGCCGGCACGACCGGCGCGACCGCGACCTCGTCGAGGTTGACCGGCGTCAGGTCGGCGGCGGGCGGCGTGGACAGGGTGGTGCGGGACTTCTTCGGGTTGCGCCTGGCGGGCATCCGGTGCCTCCTTGAGTCTGCGGGCCGTGTCGGCTCCGGCGCTGCGGCCGGTGCCGGGGGCCCACGTCGTGGGGCGACCGTCGGGCTGCGACGGTCGGGCGGGACAGGGACTGCTCCCCGGATGCGACCTCGAAGGACACCGCCGCCTCGGCGGCAGGTGGGAATGCGGACGCCCGGGAGCACGCGGACCGCAGCCGCGGGGCGGCGGGCCGGCTCGGAGGTGAGGCGTCAGTTACGCATGCCCACACGCTATCCGCCCGGCCCGTCGGGCGCACGCGAATTACCGGCACGACCGGCGGCCCGCTGATCGTGTTCCCCGTCACCCGCCCGGCGTCGCTGCGTCCGTAAGCGGCCTGGTCCGGGCGGAACGCGGCGACGGCGGGCTGCCGAACACGCCCTCGCGTCCGCCGCGCGCCGCGATACGGTCGCAGCGGCAGGTGTCGGGCGGCAGGAAGGCGGCGGACGGATGGCCGAGCGGGCGACGGCGCAGATCGGCGTGACCGGGCTGGCGGTGATGGGCCGGAACCTGGCCCGGAACCTGGCCCGCAACGGCTTCACCGTGGCGGTGCACAACCGCTCGCCGGAGCGCACCCGCAGCCTGGTCGCCGAGCACGGCGACGAGGGGCGGTTCCTGCCGGCCGACTCGATGGCCGACTTCGTCGCCTCGCTGGAGCGGCCCCGGGCGGTGATCGTGATGGTCAAGGCGGGCGGGCCGACCGACGCCGTGATCGACGAACTGGTTCCGCTGCTCGACCCCGGCGACATCGTCGTCGACTGCGGCAACGCGCACTTCGCCGACACCCGCCGACGGGAGGAGGCGCTGCGGGGCCACGGGCTGCACTTCGTCGGCACCGGCGTCTCCGGCGGCGAGGAGGGCGCGCTGCGCGGCCCGAGCATCATGCCCGGCGGGTCCGCGGAGTCCTACCGCAAGCTGGGCCCGATCTTCGAGAGGATCGCCGCCCAGGTGGACGGGGTGCCGTGCTGTCGGCACATCGGGCCCGACGGGGCCGGGCACTTCGTCAAGATGGTGCACAACGGCATCGAGTACGCCGACATGCAGCTCATCGCCGAGGCGTACGACCTGCTGCGGGCCGGGCTGTCGGCGGAGCCGGCGGAGATCGCGGAGATCTTCCGCGACTGGAACTCCGGCGAGCTGGAGTCCTTCCTCATCGAGATCACCGCCGACGTGCTGGCGCACACCGACGCGGCCACCGGCCGGGCGTTCGTGGACGTCGTGCTGGACCGCGCCGAGCAGAAGGGCACCGGCCGCTGGACGGTGCAGAGCGCCCTCGACCTGGGCATCCCCATCACGGGCATCGCCGAGGCGACCTTCGCCCGGTCGCTGTCCGGGCACGCCGACCAGCGCGCGGCGGCGCGCCGGGCGTTCCCGGACGCGGGCGGGAAGTGGCAGGTCGGCGACCGGGAGACGTTCGTCGAGGACGTCCGCCGCGCGTTGCTCGCCTCCAAGATCGTCGCGTACGCGCAGGGCTTCGACCACATCCGGGCCGGCTCCCGGGAGTACGACTGGGGCATCGACCTGGGCGGCACCGCGACGATCTGGCGGGGCGGCTGCATCATCCGGGCCCGCTTCCTGGACCGCATCCGGCAGGCGTACGACGAGCAGCCCGAGCTGCCGACGCTGCTGGTCGCGCCATGGTTCGCGGACACGGTCAACGACGGCGTGCCGAGCTGGCGGCGGGTCGTCGCCGACGCGGCCGGGGCCGGGGTGCCGGCGCCCGCGTTCGCCTCGTCGCTGGCGTACTTCGACGCGCTGCGCGCGGAGCGGCTCCCGGCGGCGCTGATCCAGGGGCTGCGGGACAACTTCGGCGCGCACACCTACCACCGCGTCGACCGCGACGGCACCTTCCACACCCGCTGGGCCGCCGACCGCTCCGAGACCGAAGCCTGACCCGCACCCGTCCGCGATCCGGATAGTTCGCACGCCAAGCCGCATGACGCGGGCCGAAACCGCAAGTTCGCGGAGAGCCGGCGAGCGCGGGGAGGGTCAGGCGAGGGTCGCGTGCATCTCCCAGACCAGGATCTCGGCCGGCTCGGTGGCCGAGACGCGTCGCCCGCCCGTCATGGTGAGCCGGGCGGCGTCGCCGGTGCCGAGCAGGCCGCTGCACTCCAGGGTGACCGCACCGGTCGGCACGTACAGGTGGACGAAGGGCGCGTCCGGGAGGTCCACCGTGTCACCGGGATCGAGCCGGGCGGCGTGCAGGGCGGCGAGGCGGTTGCGGATCCGGATCGCCGAGGCGCCGTCGTAGCGGTCCATCCCGGAGGCCACGGGCACCAGGTCGCCGCGCAGGAGCCGGTCGTCGATCTCGAGCTGCTCGTAGCCGGGATCGACGCCCTGCTCGTCCGGCAGCACCCACATCTGCACGAAGTGCACCGGGTCGGTGTGCGGGTCGCGGCCGTCGAGCCGCCAGGAGTCGTTCTTCTCGGAGTGCAGGATGCCGGTGCCGGCACTCATCCGCTGCGCCAGCCCCGGATAGATCACGCCCGAGTGGCCGGTGGAGTCCTGGTGCACCAGCGATCCCCGCAGCACCCAGGTGACGATCTCCATGTCCTGGTGCGGGTGGGTCTCGAAGCCGGCGCCCGGCCGGACCACGTCGTCGTTGTTGACCAGCAGCAGACCGTGGTGGGTGTTCGCCGGGTCGTAGTGCCGGGAGAACGAGAACGAGTGCTTCGAGTCCAGCCAGGAGATCCGGGTGGCGAAGCGGTCGTCGGCCCGCCGGACGTCGACGGCCGGCGCGGGGGCCGTCACCAGGCACGCTGCCCGGTGTCGGTGGGCGCCCAGGTGAGGGCCGGCTCGCCCGTGGCCAGCTCGCCGATCTCGCCGGAGCGCAGCCGCGGCGCGTGGCCGAGCTCGTGGCAGTGCTGCTCGGCGATCTCGGCGCAGATCTCGGCCGCCTGCTCGCAGATCGGATCACCGAGGTCGGCGGCGTTCAGCGCCATGATCATCTTGTACCGGAGTTCCCGCATCCCCACCCCCGAGGCTCGACGCGGCCCGGGGCACCCGCCCCACTTGCCGATCCTAGGCACCCCGCTCCCGCACCCACCCCGAAACCTCGAACCCCGGCCCAGCGGTCGACCACGCGCTGCTGGTGGGCGGAACGCCCCGGTGCGGGGCGCGGTCGCGGGGCAGCACGGCGGCGTGGTCGCCAGACGGTCGGGGCGCCCGGGCGCGTCGGGTGGTAGGGGGGCGGTCAGCGCCGCGCGGGGCGACGCTGACCGGCGAGGTCAGAAGAACCGGCGGCGCTTCGCCTTCTGCGGGCGGAGCATGTCGGCACCCTTGGTGAGCAGGCGACTCACCCCGGACGGGCCGCGGCGGGCCTCCAGCGTGTGGCTGAGCTTACGCGCGCCGGCCGCCGCCAGCGGCACCGCGACCGCCATCATCGCCCACTGCGCAATACGCTTCTGGATCATGCGGGTTCACCTCCGTCAGTGGCTGCTGACCGAGGTGGTACCCCGCGCGAAGGGGCGGTAAGCCTCAGGCGGGCGGCGCGACCGGGTTGGGCAGCGCCCCGCCGAAGCGGCGGTCCCGCTGGGCGTACAGCTCGCAGGCGTACCAGAGGTGCCGGCGGTCGAAGTCGGGCCACAGCGTGTCGAGGAACACCAGCTCGGCGTACGCGGTCTGCCAGAGCAGGTAGTTGGAGATCCGCTGCTCCCCCGAAGGGCGCAGGAACAGGTCCACCTCGGGGACCTCGGGGTGGTAGAGGTACTTCGCCACCGTCTTCTCGGTCACCTTGGCCGGGTCGAGCCGGCCCGCGGCCGCGTCCCGGGCGATCGCGGCGGCGGCGTCGGCGATCTCGGCCTGCCCGCCGTAGTTGACGCAGAACTGCAGGGTCAGCGTCGAGTTGCTCCGGGACATCTCCTCCGCCGTCTGCAGCTCGGAGATGACGCTCTTCCAGAGCCGGCCGGCCCGGCCGGACCAGACCACCCGCACCCCCAGGTCGACCAGCTGGTCGCGGCGGCGGCGGATGACGTCCCGGTTGAAGCCCATCAGGAACCGGACCTCGTCCGGCGAGCGCCGCCAGTTCTCCGTGGAGAAGGCGTACGCCGACAGGTAGGGGATGCCCAGCTCGATGGCGCCCTCGATGGTGTCGAACAGGGAGAACTCCCCCGCCTCGTGGCCCTTGGTGCGGGGCAGCCCGCGCTCCTTGGCCCACCGGCCGTTGCCGTCCATCACCACGGCGACGTGCCGCGGCAGCGCCTCGGCGGGCAGCGCCGGCGGCCGGGCGCCCGACGGGTGCGGCGTCGGCGGCACCGGCTCGCGCCGGCCGGCCCTCATCGATCGGATCACTCGGTTCTCTCCCTGCTCACGCCATCCGCTCCCGACCCGACGCCACGCGGCGGCGGGACCGGGCCGGCCGTCGGGGCACCCCGGTCGACCAGCGGCAGCGAGCGTAGCGCGCGTTCCAGGTGCCACTGCAGGTGCGCCGCGACGAGGCCGCTGCACTCCCGGCGTACGCCGGTCTCGGTGGCGTCGGCGATCCGCCAGTCGCCGGTGGTCAACGCGGACATCAGGTCGATGGTGGCCGGGGCGGGGTGGGCCGCGCCGGGCGGCCGGCAGTCCGGGCAGACCGCACCCCCGGCCGGTACGGAGAACGCCCGGTGCCGCCCGGGCGTCCCGCAGACGGCGCAGGCGGTCAGCGCCGGCGCCCAGCCCGCGAGGGCCATCCCGCGCAGCAGGTACGCGTCGAGCACCAGCGTGGTGTCGTGGCTGCCCTCGGCGAGCGCCCGCAGCGCGCCCAGGGTGAGCTGGAACAGCCGGAGCGACGGCTCCCGCTCGACGGGGGTGAGCCGTTCGGCGGTCTCGGCGATCGCGCTGGCGGCGGTGTAGCGGGGGTAGTCGCCGAGGAACCGCTTGCCGTAGAGGTCGATGCCCTCGACCTGACTGACGGTGTGCAGGGAGCTGCCCTGGTTGCCCTTCGGGTCGCCGGCGAGCTGGACGTCGACGTGCCCGAACGGCTCCAGCCGGGCGCCGAACTTGCTGGTCGTGCGGCGGATCCCTCGGGCCACCGCCCGCAGTCGGCCGTGCCGGCGGGTGAGCAGGGTGATGATCCGGTCGGACTCGCCGAGCTTCTGCACGCGCAGGACCACCGCGTCGTCGCGGTAGAGCTGTCGGCGGTACCCGGGCATCGGACCATTCTCCCTCGGGGTGCGAAATCAGGGTCGGCTCGGGGTGGATGCGCGAACAACCCCGATGCGCGGCGCTCGCCGTGCCTCGTAGCGTGCTCGCATGGCTCTGCACCGCACCGTCGCCACGCTCGCCGTTGCCGCCACCCTGATCGTCTCCGCCGGGTGCGACAACCTGTCAACCCGCCGGCTCGACTTCGACAGCACCGAGGCAGCCCGGATCAGCACGGTCCGGGTGCTCCCGGGAGCCGGCGACATCACCGTCCGCGCCATCGGCGCGGCGGGCGAGGCGCGGATCAAGCGGGTGGTGCGCTACGACGGCGCCCAGCCCGACGCCACGTACGAGATCAAGGGCGCCGAGCTGGTGCTGGACACCGACTGCGGCAACGGGTGCAGCGTCTCCTACGACGTCACCGTCCCGGAGGGGGTGAGCGTGAAGGGCGAGACCGGCTCCGGCGACGTCGACCTCAGCGAGGTCGGCCCGGTGGAGTTCCGGCTCGGTTCCGGCAACATCCGGGTGAGCGGCGCCGACGGCCCGGTCCAGGCCGAGACCGGCTCGGGCGACGTCACGGTGACCGGCGCCAGCGGTCCCGTCACCGTCAAGACCGGCTCCGGCAACATCGGGGTGGACGACGTTGCGGCCACCGTCACCCTGCAGGCCGGCTCCGGCGACATCGCCGGGTCGCGGCTGAGCGCCGGCGTGGACGCCGAGGCGGGCTCCGGAAACATCACGCTCGACCTGGCCAAGCCCGCCTCGGCGCGTGCGCACGCCTCCAGCGGGGACGTCACGCTCGCCGTGCCCGCGGGTCGGTACCAGGTCCGCTCCAAGGCCGGTGGCGGCGAGACCTCGCTGGGCGTGAGCCACGATCCGACCGCCTCGCTCGTGCTCGACATCTCCACCGACGGCGGCGACCAGACGATCACCCAGCGCTGATCTCCACGGTCGCCAGCTCGCGGGCGGCGCGCGGCGACGGCACGCTGGCCCGCCCGGTGGCCGGGCCGCCGGGGGCGATGACGGGGCCGCCCCCGGTCCGGCGGGCGGCCGCCGTGCCCGTGCCCCGGCCGGCGCGGGACGCGGCGGCGGGGGCGCGGTCCGACGGAGCGGGGCGGGCCGGCGGGCGACCGCTC
>NZ_JBPQTP010000086.1:0-28321 GCF_051386395.1 Micromonospora sp. URMC 106 | reverse complement strand
AACTGACCCCCGGCCAGATCGTCGTCGTCGACTGCGAAGGCGACCCGAACAACGTCGACAAGTCCAAGCTCGTCTTCCGAGGCGCCGACAAGCCGGCGGCCGGAACGCTCCCCGACGCCGGGGCGGTGACGGCATGACCGGCGTACGCGAGCACGAGCCCGCCACCGACACGCCCACCGAGGCGGACACGCTCCGCTTCCTGGGCCCCGTGGACGGCGGGCTGCCCGACGAGCCCTCTGCGGAGCACATCGGGACCGGACAGGTCCTCCGGCTGCTCACCCGGCAGTTGTTCGCGATCCCCGCCACCACGGACCCGGCCGTCCGGCCGGTGCCGGACGCGGCCCTGGAAGTGCCCACGGTGGACAACGGGGGGATCAGCGCGGACGGGCGCACCTGGCGCGTCCGGCTGCGCGGCGGCATCCGGTGGGACGCCCAGGCCGCCCGGGAGCTGACCGCCGGCGACGTCGTCCGTGGCCTCAAGCGCACCGCCCACCCCCTCGCCCGGTCGATGCGCCCGTACCTCGGCGAGATCATCGAGGGCATGGGGGACTACTACCGGGCGTACGACGAGGCGCTCGGGCACTGGGAGGCGCACGCCCCCGCCTTCGCCCAGTTCCAGCAGAGCACCCGGATCCCGGGGCTGCGCGCCGAGGGGGACACCGTCGTCCTGCGCCTCACCGCGCCGGCCAACGACCTCGTCGACCTGCTCGCCACGGGATTCACCGCGGCGGCTCCCCGGGAGTACGACTACTACGTGCCCGAGAGCCCGGAGCTGTACCGGTGCACGCCCTCCGCCGGGCCGTACCGCATCGCCAAGCGGCTGTCGCCGGGCGGCGACCTCGTCCTGGAACCCAACCCCCGCTGGGATCCGGGCACCGACCCGGTGCGCCGCCGCACCGCCCGGCGCATCGAGGTCGTCGCGTCGGCGGACGGCCAGCCGGTCGACCCGGCCTCCGACTTCGGGGTGCTGTCCTGGTCGGTGCCGTCACCGCGGGGCCGGTTCGCGGCCACGGGGTGCAGCTACTACCTCTCCGCCGGCGCCGGTGGGGCGGCCGAGCCCCACGCCGTACGGCACGCGCTGTCCTGGGCGCTCGACCGCGCGGCGCTCGCGGAGGCGGCGTGCGCGGCCGGTGCCGACGGCGCCGCCACCCAGCACGGCGTCCTGCAGCCGGGGCACGCGGCGTCGGAACGGGGCGCCGGCGGCGCACCCGATGCCGGTGACCGGGAGCGGGCGAGGCGCCTCCTCGCCGATGCCGGGCTCGGGGAGGGGAGCCGGCTGACGCTGGGTGTCCCGGCCGGTTCCCGGCTGGGCGCCGTCGCCGCCGCCCTGGTGGCGGTGCTGGCGCGGTACGGCATCACCGTCGTGCCGGTCCCGCTGGTCCCCTCCGGAGGACCGGGCGTCGACCTCGTGCTGCACGAGTGGGTGCCGGCCTGGGCCGGTGACGCCGGCCGCGACCTGGTGCACCGGGTGTGGCCGTCGGACGGCCGCGCCGGCGACCCGGTCGAGGTGGCCCGGGAGGCGCTGCGAGCCACGGAACCGGGCGCGGCGGTGACGCTGTGGCGTCGCTTCGACCGGCTGGCCACCATCGACCTGCGGCTCGTGCCGCTGCTCGTGGCGGCCTGGCCGCGGGCACGGGCGGACGCCGTGGCGGCCGGGGCGGCCCGGTGGTAGGGGCCGGAGCACCGTGCTGACCAGCCTGGCAGCGCAGCGGGCCGGTCGCCGGTGCGACCGGCCCGCCGTGCGCGCCTTCACCGCCTCCAGCATCGCGCGGCTACCGAACAGGCCGGGAGCGGGCCGGGTGCCACCGGGACCCGACCCGCTCCCGGCCTCGACGTAAGACCGGGCCCGCGGTCAGCGGATGCCGAACAGCGCCCGGTTGAGCACCGGCTTCGCGGTCTCCTGGAAGTCGATGTCGGGATCGAGCGACCGCACCGTGCCCTCCACCACGAGCAGCGACAGCAGCGGGAAGACCAGCTCCGGCGACGCGGCCACCCCGTAGCGGCGCTGCAGGTCGAACAACTCGCCGGCGAAGGCGATCAGGCTGAACTCCTTGGCCGACAGGCGGTAGCTGCGGGTCACCAGGTCCTTGACGCCCTCGGTGAAGGCCGGCACGTCCGCGTCGTCGGCCACGCCGATGGCGCTGTCCAGCACGATCGCGGCACAGCGGTCGCCCCGGCCGACCGACATGTTGAGGAAGAAGTCCGCGAACAGCTCGCGCATCTTCTCCGACAGTTGGACGCTGAAGCCCGCGTCCAGCACGACCACCTGCCCGCCGCGGGTGAAGTAGAGGTTGCCGGGATGCAGGTCACAGTGCACGAAGCCGTTGATGAACAGCATCTGGTAGACCACGGTCAGGGTCGACGCCGCGAACGTCCGGCGCATCGCGGGGGAGCACCGCGCGCCCGTGTCGACGGCCAGGTCGGGAATGAAGTCCATGACGATGGCGGCCGGCCGGCTCGCCGCCGCGTGCACCCGGGGCACCCGCACCCGCGGGACCGAGCCCAGGTCCTCCCGCAGCCGGTCGAGGTCACGCCCCTCGCGGCCGAGGTCGAGCTGTCCCAGTACCGAGTCGCAGAGGTTGTCCACCACCTCCCGCACCGGCACGCCACGGAACATCGGCAACCGGGCGACCACCGCGGCGCCCCGGCGCAGCAGGGCGAGATCGGCCGTCATCTGGGGGCCGATGCCGGGCCGGCGCAGCTTCACCGCGACCGTCGCCCCGTCGGCCAGGGTCGCCCGGTAGACGCAGGCGATGCTGCCGCTGGCCACCGGCGTCTCCTCGACGGAGGCGAAGACGGTGTGCAGGCGGTCGCCGTACACCTCCCGCAGCGCGGCCCGGCTCTGCGCGGCGTCCATCGGCGGCACGTCGTCCTGCAACACCGACAGCTCGTCGCAGAGCAGCGCCGGCACGACGTCGCGGCGGGTGCCCAGGACCTGCGCCGCCTTGATGAACGTCGGGCCGAGCCGGGCGACCGTCCGCGCGACCTCCCGGGCGAAGCGGCGCCGGCCGGCCGCCCGGCCGTGCCGCAGCGCCGTCGCGGCGGACGCCGCGAGCCCGGCGGCGAGCGAAGCGGTCGCCACCGCACCGATGACCACCGCGCGGGCGCCCAACCCCGCCCCGCTCGGCGCGAGCGGTGGACGGCGGGACCCGGAGGGTGGGGTGGCGCGCAGGGCCGCCGAGCCGAGGGGGGAGAGGCTGAAGATGAACTTGGACGGTACCATCGTGCGCCTTTCTGCCGAGGGGTCAGCAGGCCGGGTCAGGCGGTTGTCGCGGACAGCCCCGGCACGTCCAGCGCCCGCAGGCGCAGGTTGGCGGCATCGCCGTACCACAGCCGCAGCCCGTCCCAGGTCAGGCTGGTGGGCCTGCCGTCGACGTGGATCTGCAGCACGTTGCGCCCCGCCCGCAGGTCGAAGACGGTGATGGCCTCGCCGAGCCGGTCGGTGTGGGCGACGTACCGGTCGGTCACGGTCACCCCGGCGATCCCCAGCGGGGCGGGCACGGTGGCCAGGAGCCGGAGATCCGAGGCGTGCCGGAGCTCCAGCGCGTCTGACCAGCCCAGCCAGATGCCGTCCTTGCCCGCCTCCATCCCGCAGATCGGCACCCCCGGTCGCGGGCTCGGCACGTCCCGGAGGATGCCGCCGGACTGCGTGTCGCAGAGCCGCAGCGCCCCTTCGGTGGCGTAGAGCAGGTGCCCGCCGAGCGTGGTGAGCCCGGCCGTCAGGCCCGGGCAGGACAGGGTCTGCCCGGGGGTGCCGGTGCGCGGGTCGAGGCAGGTCACCTCCTCGCGGCCCTGGTCGGCGTACCAGAGTGCGTGGCCGGACCAGGTGAGGCCGGCGAGCTGGTCGGCGTCGATGGAGAGGTCGTGCACCGACGCCGCGGTGTAGATGATCATCGCTTGTCCGCCCGGTCGAGTTGACAGTCGAGGCGCCACCGGGTCACGTCCCGAGCGGCGGGACCGTCCGGGCGCCGGGGGCGCACGTGCACGGTGTCGCCCGCGGCGACCCGGGTGTGCCGCAGCGGCCAGACGAAGACCGCCCAGTTGCAGCCGGGGTACGAGGGCATGTTGGACAGTTCGACGCCCGGCGCCAGCGTGGCGGTGAAGTACCCGAGCACGCCGTGCAGCGTGCCGTCCCGGTCGAGCGGGAGGGTGAGCGGCCGGGCGGTGCGCAGGCCGGTGTCGCCCCGGCCGGTGTCCACCAGGACGGCCGGCTCGCCGAGCAGGACCGGCTCCCGGGTGAGGAAGTGCAGGTGCGCCGACGGCTCGACCAGCTCCTGGACCACGTCGAGCCGCATGCCGAGGAAGTCGTCGTTCCAGATGCCCCAGCCCTCGTCGTCGAACTGCACGGCGGCGAGCCGGGTGACCACCCGCTCCGGCACGACCGTCCCGCCGGGCCGCAGGTTGCGGCGGTTGAACGTGCGCAGGATGCGGGCCATGTCCTCCTCGGGCCCGAGGTTGCCCATCAGCTCGCAGACGGTCACGTCGACCTGACGGGGCAGCCGGGCGAGGCGGGCGTCCCCGACGATCAGGGTCACCCGGTCGTCCCAGTCGTTGGCCTTGATGATCCGGTCGGCGACGGCGGCGACCTGGGGGTCGGCCTCGACGGCGTAGACGTGGGCGGCGCCGTGCCGCAGGGCCAGCGCGGTGAGCGCCAGGGTGCCGGCGCCGACGTCGGCCACCACCGTGTCCTCGTCGACCGCCGCGGCCAGCGCCCGGTCGTACGACTCGATGCGGTGGCGGTCACCGAGCATCGCCTGGTGCATGAGCAGGTGGCGTTGGTCCATCCGGCATCTCCCGCCCGTCGACCGGGGCAATCTACTGGAGAATCATATAGCAGAAATTGACGCTTGTCCCCTGTCTCAGCGACCGGTGTGGCAGCCGCAGGTGCAGCCGACGGAGGGCGGCTCGCCGTCCACACCGTGCTCGCGCAGGAGCTGCCGGGCCAGGGCGTGCACCGTGCCGAGCATCCGGTACCGCCGGCCCGACGAGCTGTGCCGGACCTCCAGGACCGACTTGTCCACGAGCCGCTCCAACAGCATCTGCACCGTACGCGGCTCGCCGGCCATCGCCTTGTCGGCGACGGCCGCCGCCTCCAGGCAGAACGCGGCCGGCATCGCGCCGAGGGCGGTGAAGCACCGTTGCTCGGCCGGGTCGAGCAGCTCGATGCTGCGGTGCACGGCGGCGTGCAGCGAGCGGTGGTGACTGGGCACGCCCCGGCGGGGCGGCTGGATCCGGCGCAGCGGGTCCCCGACCCCGTCCACCAGCGTCTCCAGCCGCTGGGTCCGCAGGCAGGCCGCGGCGAGTTCGATGGCCAGCGGCAGCCCGTCGAGCGCCCGGCACACCGCCGCCACCGCCTCGACGTTGGACTCCGTGAGCCGGAATCCCGGCCGCACCTGCGCCGCCCGCCGGGCGAACAACTGCAGGGCGGGCTGCGCGGCCAGGTGGCCCGGTTCCGCGTCCACGTCGAGCGGTCGCACCGGGTACACCGCCTCGTAGGGCAGGCCGAGCAGTTCCCGCGAGGTCAGCAGGATGGTGATCTGGGGACAGTTCCGCAGGATGTCGTCGGCCAGGTCGGCGGCTTCGTCGGTGACCAGCTCGGCGTTGTCGAGCACGAGCAGGAGCTTGCGGTCGTGCAGCCGGTGCACCAGCGGCTCGGGGCGGCCGGCGCCCCGGGTCGGTGGCTCGTCGACGGCGGCCTCGACCGCCCGCGTCAGGTCCGGGCCGGTGCGGACGTTCGCCAGGTCGATCACCGCCACGCCGTCGGCGAACCGCTCCCGCAGTTCCTCCGCCGCCGCCAGGCCGAGCGCGGTCTTGCCGACGCCGGCCGCGCCGGTCAGGCTCACCAGGCGGTACTCGCGCAGCAGGTCGCAGGTCGCCGCGAGGTCCGCCGCGCGGCCGATCAGGTCGTCGACCACCGGCGCCGGCCCCCGCCACGGTGGCTGGTGGACGCCGGGCCGGGCGTCCAGCACCTCCCGGTACGCCGCCGTGAGTTCGGGACCCGGGTCGACGCCCAGGTCGAGCTTGAGTCTCGTGCGCACGTCGGCGTACCGCTCGATGGCCCACGCGCGCTGGCCGATGTGCGTGAGTGCCTGCAGCACCCGGGCCTGCACTCGCTCGTTGAGCGGCTCCGCCTGGGCCAGCCGCTCGGCCAGCGGCAGCACCGCGTCCGGCCGTCGCAGCTCGAGGCCGATCGCGATGTAGTCGAGCGCGGCGGCCAGGAACTCCTGTCGCAGCGGGCCGATGTCGTCCTGCTCGGCCAGCAGCGCGGACAGGTCCCCGACCTGGGGATCCTGCCACTGGTCGATGCTCTCGCCGTACCGGGCGAAGGCGCTGTCGAGCTCGCCGCCCTCCCGCAGGGCCGACGCCTTCCGGATGCCCGCCCGGAACACCTGCAGATCGAGTTGGTCGTCGGCGACGGTCAGCCGGTATCCGCCCGGCACCGACACGATGACGTTGGTGCGCTGGCGCCGAGGCGTGTCGGGCTCGACCGCGTGGCGCAGCCGCGCGACGTAGGTGTGCACGAGGTTGGCGGCCCGCGTCGGTGGCTGTCCCGCCCAGAGCGCGGCGATCAAGTCGTCCAGCGGCACATGTCGTCCGGCCCGCAGGGCCAGCAGGGCGAGGACCGCCCGCTGCTTCGGGGGGCCGAGGTCGACCTCCCTGCCGCGAATCGTCGCTCGGACGGGACCGAGGATCTGAATTCGGAGTTCGATCTCGGTCCGGTTCACACGTCCCCCAGCTGTCGTGGCGCTGTGCTCAGTGCTCCTCTACTTTAAGTGAAGAACTTCCATACTTAAAGAGGCGGAGCTGTCGCACTGGGTAGCCGCCCCGGGTTCATCCCGGCGTCAAGTGGCCGTCAAGAGCGGTCCCGGACACTGGCCTGCGGCAACCGGCGGCACCGATCGAATCGTGCCCGGCCAGGCCGGGCAGCTCTCGACCATGACCCGGAGCGGAGAGATGCGGACGATCGCACCCCACGGTTCGTACCCCCACCTCGCGACACGGCCCCGCCCATGATCGTCGGCATCATCGGGCGCGGTCGAATGGGATCGGCGCTGGCCAGGGCGCTTGCGGCGCACGGGCGGCCGGTGTTGATCGCCGGTCGCGGCGAGCCGGCGCGGCCGCCCGACCCCTTCGCCCCGTACCCCGGCATCCGGCCCGTCCCGACCGGCGCCGTCGTCGCCGGGGCTGACCTGGTCGTGCTGATGCTGCCGTTCGCCGCCGCCGTCGAGCTGGCCCTGGCGGGGCGGCTGGACGACGGGCGGGGACGCACGGTCATCGATGCGACGAACCCGCCGACGGCCGGTGCCGCCCCGCCCGCTCCCGCCGGATCCGGCGGCCGGTTGCTAGCGGAACTGTTACCACAGTGGCGCGTCGTCAAGGCGCTCAACACCGTCCCGGCCGGCATGCTGGACGAGCCCGTCCTCGACGGACGCCCGGTCACCGTGCCCCTGGCCGGCGACCACCCGGCGGCGAAGGCGGAGGTGAGCGCGTTGGTGCGGCGGCTCGGGTTCGCCCCGGTGGACGTCGGCGGCATCGACCGCGCGCCGGCGCTGGAGTCGCTGGCCGACCTGCTGATGGCGATCAGCAGCCGGCACGCCCTCCGGGGACGGATCGGCTTCCAGGTCGCCCTCGCGGAGCCGGGGGCCGCGATGGACGGCGGGCCACCCGGGCGGACCCCCGTGGACAGCGGGCTGTCGGGGCCGGCGCACGTCGAGGCGGCCCGGCGCGTGTCGACCGCCGGCGGCGAGCGTCAGCGCCGGCCGCCGCCCGCCGCGGAGAGCATCCGTTCGCCGGCCGGTCGGCCGCCCAGGCCGAGCAGGTAGAGGCAGCGGGGGAGCGCCGCCGGCGGGCCGGTGACGGAGACCGCCCCGCTGACCACGGCCTCGACCGGCTCGATCGCGCCGCTGCCGAGGTCGAAGAAGGTCCGCGCGTCGGTGGCGACCCGCAGCGTGGCGTCCGCGCCGGCCGTCCCCTGCACCGTGCGGGCCTGGCCGTCGGTGACGCGGACGTGGAACACCTCGCCCTCGATGTCGAACTCGTAGATCTCGTCGGCGAGGGCCCGGGCCGGGTCGACCATCGACTCGATGGCCAGGACGGCCCAGGAGGCACGGGTGACCGAGGCGCCCGTGCGGGCGGGCTGCTCGGCGAGGAGCGTCAGCCCGAACCGGGCCAGCACCAGGACCGGCTCCCGCAGCTTCTCGCCGAGCTCGGTGAGCGCGTAGCCCGCGGTGCGCCGCTCGGCGTCCAGCGGTTGGATGATGCCGGCCTCGGTGAGGAAGGCCAGCCGGTCGGCCAGCAGGTTGGTGCCGATGCCCGGCAGGGCGTCCAGCAGGTCGCGGTAGCGGCGCGGACGGACCAGCAGCTCACGGATGATGAGCAGCGTCCACCGCTCACCCACCACGTCCAGTGCGAAGGCCAGACCGCATTGCTGGCCGTACGTCCGACGGTCCCGTTGCTCTTTCACGGCGCTCCTTATGCCGCAGCGCGGACCCAGCCACGCCTCTTTACTTAGACATAGTACATGACCGCCTCTTCCAGATTGCCCTCCTGCCCGCAGAAATCGCGGCCCTGCCGATACGTGGCGCTTTGTCCATCCGGGACCTGCCTAGAATCTGCCCGGTGACGACCGCCGTACCGGCCGGGCGGGGCCTCGCCGACGTGCGGTCCCGCCTGCCCAAGGTCGAGTCGCGCGTGCACCTCGAACGACCGGTGCGCCCCGGCGCCCTGCTGCGGGATGGCCCGCCGGCACGGCCTGGGCCTCGGCCGGCTCCACGAGGCGGCGGCGGTCCGGCTCTTCCGTTTCCGCGACTTCCGGCACTTCACAGATCTGTACGAACACTGCTGCCCGACCCGGCCGGCCCGGAGCTGGTCACCGAGGAGCCGGCGAGGCGCACCGGCAGAGCGTCCGCCATCTGGAGGTGACGCTCAGCCCCGGCACGCAGTGGCGCGGCGCGGACATCCGTCCGACGAGCAGCTCCGCGCCGTGACGAGAGGCGCCGGGCGGGCGGGTGTGACCGCCGCCCGCCCCCGCCCGAGCCGGCTCGGTCAGCCCGGGAGCGGCGACAGGCGGGACCGGAGCGCGGCGATGTGCGCCGGCGTGGTGCCGCAGCAACCGCCGACGATGCCCAGCCCGACCGGGCGCCAGGCGTCCCAGAGGTCGGCGAAGCCGGCGGGCGTCAGGCGCGGCGGGAGATAGCGGTCCACCGGGGTGGCCGGCGGCACGCCGCTGCGGTCCTCCACGTTCGGGTACGCGCCGAGCAGGCCCGGCCCCGCCTCCCGGAGCCGCCGCAACGCCCGGTCGGTCCCGGCGGGGTCGGTGCAGTTGACCAGCACCGCCGCCGCGCCGGCTGCCCGTACCGCGTCGGCCGCCGCCGCGACGTCCTCGCCGGAGAGCAGGCGGGCGTCGCCCGCGCAGACGAAGCTCACCCAGGCCGGCAGGCCGTGCTCGCGTACCGCCCGGGTGGCGGTGACCGCCTCCCGGATCGTGTTCATGGTCTCGACCAGCGCCAGGTCGACGCCGGCTCGGGCGAGCTGCTCGGCCAGCCAGCCGTGCTCCCGCCGCAGCGCCGCCGCGTCGGGCACCAGGTCCGGCCGGTAGCAGTCCTCGACCGGGGCCACGGAGGCGGCGACGAGCACCCGGCGGCCGGCCACCGCCGGGTCGGCGGCCCGCCGGGCCAGCGCCACGGCCGTGCGGACCAGGCCGGCGGCGGTGGCGTCGTCCGTCCCGGCCCGGCGCGCCGCCCGCGGCGTGGTGCGGAACGTGTCGGCGGTGAGCACGTCCGCTCCCGCCGCGACGTACCGGGCGTGGATCCGGGAGATCAGGCGCCGGCCGTCGGCGTCCAGCAGGCAGCGCGCCGTCCACCACGGGGCGGTCACGGACCGGCCGTGCCGTTGCAGCTCGGTGCCGAGCCCGCCGTCGAGGACCAGCGGTCCCGCCGCCCCCGCTCCGTCCATCGGCGCCTCCCCGTCCCCGCCGGCGCGTGCGCCGCGGTCGACCGCCCGATCGTGGCACGGCCTGTTCGGGCGGCACGACACCCGTGCGCCGCCGGGGGACAACTCCGCAAGCTGCGAGACACCCGGCCGGCGGTCACGCCGGCGCCGAGCCGGCAGGAGGACCGGGCCGGCGCGGACGCCCGACGACCGCGGGGTCAGACGCCGGGAGCCGCGATCGCCGCGACGCCGCCGAGCAGCGCCCGCACGTCGTCGCGGGTGGTGTAGCGAGCCACCCCCGCCCGCAGGGACTCGGGCACGTCGGGCGAGACGGCCCGCAGCGCTGCCTCCGCGCCGAAGGTGCCGTGCCCGACGGCGATCCCCTCCTCGGCGAGGATCGCCGCCACGTCGGCGGCGGAGCGGCCGACGACCTGGAAGGAGACGATCGGTATCGGGGACCTGCCGTCCGGGCGGCCGAGGACGCGCACCCCGTCGATCATCCGCAGGCCGCGGGCCAGCAGGTTGGCGAGCCGCTCGCCGTGCCGGAACACGGCGGGACGATCCCAGTTCAACAGCACCTCGGCCGCCACTCCCGCGGCGAGCACCACCTCGATCCCCGGCCCGTGCTCGGCGCCCGGCCGGTCGGCGGTCCGGACGACCGCCGACCCGAGCCGCCCGTCGCGGTTCCACAGCACCCCGCACCGGGGGCCGTACCACTTGTCAGCGGACGTGACGAAGGCGTCGCAGCCCCACGCGGCGACGTCCACGAACCGGTGTGCCGGCGCCTGCACCCCGTCGACGAAGATCCGGGCACCGGTGGACCGCGCGGCCGCGCAGATCGCCGGGATGTCCGGCGCGCTGCCGAGGACGTTGGAGCCGGCGGTGACCGCGATCCACCGGGTGCGGGGGCTGAGCTGCTCGGTGACCGCGTCGACGGTCAGCTCGCCGCTCGGCGACAGATCGGCGACCCGGACGACGGCGCCCTGTCGCACGGCGGACTCGCGCCACGGGTCCACGTTCGCGGCGTGGTCGAGAGCCGTGCACATCACCTCGTCGCCGGGGCGGAGGGCGGGCGCCACGGACCGGACGAACCCCTCGGTCAGGCTCGTCATGTCGGCGCCGAACGACACGACGCCGCCCCGGGCCCCGATCAGCGCCCGGAACCGGCCGGCCGCCCAGTCGAGCACCGTGCGGGAGCGCGGGTGGGCGACGTCGGCGCTGGACTCCCCGGCACGGGCGGGATAGCGGGTCAGCACGTCGCGGACCGCGTGGTGCACCAGCGTGCCGGCGGGGGCGTCGAAGCGCGCGACGCCCGGCCGCAGGTCGGGGAACTGCTCCGTGACGGGCCGCGTGACCAGGGCGGTCAGGGGGAGCGCACCCAGCTCGCCGAAGGTCATCTCAACGGGCTGGGTCAGATCGCCGCGGCGGTCGTACGAACGCGCGCGGAGGTGCCGGTCGGCAGCGGGGAACCAGGCAGAGCACGGTCCCGACAGGGCACCGGCACGGTGTCTCCTCGATGGGCGCATGTGGACATCGCGTTCGTCGCAGCTGCGTGCTATCCCAGAGTGGTTACTGACGGGCCGCGGGCGCGGCTCCTCTCAGTTCGGGAAAAATATCACATCCGACGTCGTACGGGGTAGCCCATGACGACAGTGGTGTAATTCGCCCGAGGGTGGCGATCCGGGGCCCGCCGTGTCGCGCGTACCCGGTGCGAGACCGTCCGGCTACGGCATGAGCCCGGGGCCGCCCGATTCGACGTCGGTCGCCGCCGGGCCGGCGTCCGCGTCGGCGGCTGAGGGGTCGCCCCACCACCGCCAGAAGTCCGCGCCGGCCGCCGGCGCCCGCCCGGCGGGTAATCGACGCCGCGACCCCGCCCCGCCGTCCGGGTCGGCTCCGGTCCACCAGGACAGGTGCCGGGCGTCGACCTCGGGCACCTCGGCGGTCCCGCCGGTTCCGGCGGCCCGCCCGTCGTCCGGCGGGAACCCGCCGTGACAGGCGACGGACACCATCGCGGACCTCCCGTCCGGTGTCGATCGAGGACAGTCAGGCTAACCCGCGGCCCGTTCCGGCCGGTCTCCCAGCTTGCGCAACACCGGACGTCGTTTGAGCGGCTCCCACCAGGTGCGGTTCGCGCGGTACCAGGCGACCGTCTCGCCGAGCCCGTCGACGAGGTCCCTGCGCGGCGCGTACCCGAGTTCGCATCTGATCTTGCTCCAGTCGACCGCGTAGCGCCGGTCGTGGCCCTTGCGGTCCTCGACGTACCGGATCCGGTCGGGGCCGGCGCCGCAGGCCGCCAGCAGGCGCTCGGCCATCTCCCGGTTGGTCAGCTGGGTGCCGCCGCCGATGTTGTAGACCTCCCCGGCCCGCCCCCGCGTCCGCACCAGCTCCAGCGCCCGGACGTGGTCGTCGACGTGCAGCCAGTCGCGCACGTGCAGCCCGTCGCCGTAGAGCGGGACGTCGCCGCCGTCCAGCAGGTTCGTGATCGCCAGCGGCACCAGTTTCTCCGGGTGCTGGTGCGGGCCGTAGTTGTTGGCGCACCGCGTCACCCGCACGTCCAGCCCGTGGGTCCGGACGAAGGCCAGGGCGAGCAGGTCGCTGGCGGCCTTCGCGGCGGCGTACGGCGAGCTGGGCAGGACCGGGTCCGTCTCCGGCCACGTGCCGTGCTCGATGGAGCCGTAGACCTCGTCGGTGGAGACGTGCACGAAGACCGCGCGGTCGCCGTGCCGGCGTCGGACCGCCTCGAGCAGCGTGTAGGTGCCGAGCGTGTTGGTGCGGACGAAGGCGCCGCCGTCGGCGATGGACCGGTCGACGTGGGACTCGGCGGCGAAGTGCACGACCTGGTCGTGCTCCGCCACCAGCCGGTCCACCAGGTGGCCGTCGCAGATGTCGCCGCGGACGAAACGGTAGGCGGGGTGGCCGGCGACCGGGCGGAGATTGGCGAGGTTGCCCGCGTAGGTCAGCTTGTCCAGCACCGTGACCCGGACGCCGCCCGGCCCGGCGGGCCGCAGCAGGGTCCGGACGTAGTGCGAGCCGATGAAGCCGGCGCCGCCGGTGACGAGGATCCTCGTCGCGTTCATGCCGACCTCCGTCGCGTGCGGTCTGCGCTGCTGGCGGCGGCTGTGGCCGCACCCCGCTCCTCGGCCACGGCCGCCTCGATCATCCGCCGCCACGGCGGCAGCGGGCCGAGGCCGGCGCGCGCCCACCCGTCGTGCCCGAGGACGGAGACCCGTGGCCGTCGGGCCGGCCGGGCGGCGAGTGCGCGGCTGTCCGTCGGGCGGACGCGGCCCGGGTCGAGACCGTGCAGCGCGAAGACCGCCCGGGCGAAGCCGTACCAGGTGGTCCGGCCGGCCGCGGTGCCGTGGTAGATCCCCGCCGGGGCCCGCCCCGCGGCGGCCAGCCCGGCCAGCGTGACCAGCCGACCGGCGAGGGCGCGCGCCCAGGTGGGCTGGCCGTGCTGGTCGTCGACGACGTCGACGAACTCCGTCTCGGCGGCCCGGCGCAGCACGGCCCGGACGAAGTTGGGGCCGTGGCGGCCGTACAGCCAGCCGGTGCGGACGACGTAGCCCCGGCCGGGTAGCAGGCCGCGCACGGCCCGCTCGCCGGCGAGCTTGCTGCGACCGTACGCGTTCAGCGGTGCCGGCGCGGCGTCCTCCGGCCAGGGCACCCCGGTCTCGCCCGAGAAGACGTAGTCGCTGGACAGGTGGATCAGGAACGCCCCGTGGCGCGCGCACGCCCGGGCCAGGTTGGCGGGGCCGGCGCCGTTCACCGCCGTGGCGCCGGCCTCGTCCGACTCGGCCCCGTCGACATCGGTCCAGGCGGCGGCGTTGATGACGACGTCGTGGCCGGGCACCGCGTGCCCGACGGCGGCGGCGTCGGTGATGTCCAGAGCGGCCCGGTCGAGGGTGGTGTGCCGGCCGCCGGCGCCGGCGAGGACCTCGCACAACTCGCGGCCCAGCAGCCCGCCCGCGCCGGTCACGAGCAGTCGTGGCGTCGGTACGCTCATCGCCGCCTCCGGTGCGTCATCGCCCCCGCCGTCGCGGCCTCGTCGTCCACAATGGACGGAGCATGGTCCGGCGTGGCCGGTGGACGCCGCGTCGGTTTTCCGATTCGCTGGCCCGACGGCCGACCGTGGTCGGCCGCCGGGTTCCGCGACGGGTGAGGAGGACAGCGGTGGACATCCGGGCGTTGACGATCGAGGGTTCGTGGCTGGTCACCCCGGAGCAGCACCACGACGACCGGGGCATGTTCCTGGAGTGGTACCAGGCGGGCCGCTTCACCGAGGCGGTCGGACGGCCGTTCACCGTGGCGCAGTCCAACGTCTCCGTCTCGGGGCGGGGGGTGATCCGCGGCATCCACCTGGTGGACGTGCCACCCGGCCAGGACAAGTACATCACCTGCGTCTCCGGTGCCGTGCTCGACGTCGTGGTGGACCTGCGGGTGGGCTCGCCGACCTTCGGCCGGTGGGAGGCGGTGCGGCTGGACGACGTCGACCGTCGGGCCGTCCACCTCGACGCCGGGCTCGGCCACGCGTTCTGCGCGCTGACCGAACCGGCCACCGTCGTGTACCTGTGCTCGTCGCCGTACGATCCGGCGGCCGAACGCACCGTCAACCCCCTCGACCCGGAGCTCGGCATCGCCTGGCCGACCGGGCCGAGGCGGCTGTCGACCCGCGACGCCACCGCCCAGACCGTGGCGCAGGCGCTGGCCGCCGGGGTGCTGCCGGCCTACGTGCCGCGCGGGTAGCGGGGCGCCGCGCCGCCCGGGCGTCGCCCGCCGGACGGGGGCGCCGCGCCGGCGACCGGTCCCGGTCGAGGTCGGGCCGGCGCGCAGGCGCCGACAGCGGTGCCGCCGGCTCCGGCCGGCGGCACCGTGGTCCGGGTGGCGGCGTGAACGCGGCGACCGGCCGCCACCGCGGGCCCGGCGCCGGCCGGCCCGCGCGGCATCGCTCACCTGCTGTTGTACGGCATGGTCGGGAACCATCCGTAGTCGAACATCGCCGGTAGCCGGACGTCCCAGTAGACGACCATGAAGACACCCAGCGCGATCAGCATCCCGCCGGTCAGCGCGGCGGTCCGTGGCGGGCTCGCCGCCAGCCAGCGCACGAACCGGCCGCGCGTGAGCACCACGATCAGCGCGAACAGCGCCGTGACGACGGCGATGTTGCCGAGGGACTGGAGGACGAAGGCGCCGGCCCCGTAGAGCGGGTTGCCGGTCTCCACCGCCCAGTGGAAGAGCTTGTTGAACAGCGGGTACGGCCGGCCGATCAGGAAGCCGCCGACGAGGGCGCCGAGCACCACCACCCGGGCCGCCGGTCGGTTCGCGAACGGGTCCCGCAGCACCCCGAGCGCCGCCAGGCCCAGGTAGACGAAGGCCAGCCCGATCACCCCGAAGACGACCATGGACTGGACCAGGCGTACCGGGAGGCCGCCGACGGTCGCGGTGGACAACTGGGGCAGCCCCTCGCCGACCAGCACGCCGACGAAGCCGTAGACCGCCGCGACGGCGACCATGCCGGCCGTGAGCCAGGCCACCGGCCGCACCAGGCTGCGCAGCCCGGTCTTCGTCGCCGAGCCCGCTCCGGCCTGGCTCATCGGGCCGATGGACGCCGCCATGGCGATGTTGCAGGCGGTGAACGTGCCGGCCAGCCCGGACACGAAGGCGAAGACGAGACCGGCCAGGGTGCCGCCGATCGCGGTCGCCTTGGCGTCGTGGCCGAGCAGCGCGTTGGCCACCGAGTCGCCGATGACGTGGTCGACGAGTTCGTACGACCACAGCACCGACAGCAGCACACCGGCGGCCGTGGCGAGCAGCACGATCCGTCCCCGTCCGGCCGGCGTCGCCCGCGGGGCGACGGCTGCGGCTCCTTGCTCAGTGACAGTCATGACTGGATTTTGGTGACCGGCCGCAGGCCGGTGTTCTCGCAGGTTGCCCGATGCCCGCGGGCCTCCGGGCGGGGCGGCCGGTGGCGTCCGGCGTCGCGGCGTCCGGAGCCCCCCGGGCGGGCCGGGCCCGGCCTGTCGTCGGTCGGCCGATGGTCCGCGTCACTTCACCGATAATTTCTTGCAGACACTGCAAGATCGCTTGTAGCGTTCGCGCGTGCCCACCGCCGGAACCGAGCCCGTACCCGGACGGCGCGACCGCAGGAAGCGCCGCACCCGGGCCGCGCTGACCGAGGCGGCGCTCCGCCTGGTGGCCGAGCGCGGTCTGGCCCAGGTGACGGTCGAGGAGATCAGCGAGGCGGCCGAGGTCTCCCCGCGTACCTTCTTCAACTACTTCGCCTGCAAGGACGACGCGCTGGTCGGCGACCACACGGGCGACGCGGCGCGGCTGGTGGCGCGCCTGGCGGCCGTGCCGCCGGAGGTGCCGGTGCTGACCGCGCTGCGGACCGCGCTCGACGAGCTGATCGACGAGGTGCGCACCGAGCGCGAGCTGTGGCGCCTGCGGCTGGAGGTGGTGACGCGCAACCCCGCGCTGCTGCCCCGTCTGGTCGCCGGCAACGCCGAAGCCGAGCGGGCCGTCGTCGAGGTCGTCGCGGCGCGGGTCGGGGTGGACCCCGGCCACGGCTACCCGGCGCTGGTCGCCGCCGTCGCCGGCGCGGCCTGGCGCACGGCGATGACCCGCTGGGCCACCCAACCCGACGGACCGGAACTGGCCGACCTCACCGACGAGGCGTTCGCCGCGCTCGCCGCGGGCCTGCCGCAACCCGGCCCGTCCTGACCCTGCAAGCCTCCTCCCGGGGAACGGTCCCCGGAAGGCCCGTGAACCCGCACCCGTGAGGAAGCGTCAATGACCGCCACCGTGCCCGCCAAGACCCCCGAGGTCGGCGCCGGCCGCATGTCCCGCCGAGAGGTGCTCCAGGCGCTCTCCGGCCTGATGGTCGGCATGTTCGTGTCGATCCTCGCCTCCACGGTCGTGGCGAACGCGCTGCCGCGCATCATCGCCGACCTGAACGGCACCCAGACGGTCTACACCTGGATCGTCACCACCGAGCTGCTGGCCATGACGGCGACCGTGCCGCTGTGGGGCAAGATGGCCGACCTCTACAGCAAGAAGCTGCTGATCCAGCTCTCCCTCGGCCTCTTCGTGGTCGGCTCGCTGATCGCCGGGCTCACCCCGAACGTCGAGGTGCTGCTGGTCAGCCGGGCCGTGCAGGGGATCGGCGCGGGCGGCATGACCGCCCTGGCCACCATCGTGATGGCGGCCATGATCCCGCCCCGCGAGCTGGGCCGCTACGCCGGCATCTTCGGCGCCGTGTTCGGCGTCGGCACCATCGCCGGCCCGCTGATCGGCGGCGTGCTGGTGGACACCTCCTGGCTCGGCTGGCGCTGGTGCTTCCTGATCGGCGTCCCGTTCACCCTGCTCTCCATCGTCCTGCTCCAGCGCACCCTGCACCTGCCGGTGACCCGCCGCAAGGTGAAGATCGACTGGCTCGGCGCACTGCTCATCACCTCCGGGGTCTCCACCGTGCTGGTCTGGTCGTCGCTGGCCGGCAACAAGTTCGCCTGGGCGTCCGGATGGACGGCGCTGATGGTCGGTGGCGGTCTCGTCCTGCTGGCGCTGGCCGTCTGGGTGGAGTCCCGCGCGGAGGAGCCGATCGTGCCGCTGGAGATCTTCCGCAACCGGACGGTCTCGCTGACCACCGTCGCCAGCATCCTGGTCGGCGTGGCGATGTTCGGCGGCACCGTGTTCCTGTCCCAGTACTTCCAGCTCTCGCTGGGCAAGTCGCCGACGGTGGCGGGGCTGATGAGCCTGCCGATGATCCTCGGCCTGCTGGTCTCGTCGACGGTGGCCGGCCAGATGATCACCAAGTACGGCCGCTGGAAGCGTTACCTGGTGGCCGGCGCCGTCGTGATGGTCGCCGGCATGCTGCTGCTGGCCACCATCGACACCGGGACCAGCATCGTGCTGCTCAGCGTCTACATGGCGGTGCTCGGCATCGGCGTCGGCATGCTCATGCAGAACCTCGTGCTCGCGGCGCAGAACGACGTGCCGGCGCACGAGCTGGGCGCGGCCACCTCCGTGCTGACCTTCTTCCGCAGCATGGGCGGCACGATCGGCGTCAGCGCGCTCGGCGCGGTGCTGGCGAACCGGGTCGCCACACTGAGCGCGGAGAAGCTCGGTCCGTTGGGCGGCGGTGCCACGGGCGGGGAGGGCTCCACCGAGGTGCCCGACCTGTCCGCCCTTCCCGAGCCGGTGCTGAAGATCGTCCAGGACGTGTACGGGACCGCCACCGGCGAGCTGTTCCTGGTGGCCACCCCCTTCGCGGTGCTCGCCCTGGTGGTGGTGCTGTTCATCCGGGAGAAGCCGCTGCACACCCTCAGCGGCGACGAGCGGCGCGCCCAGGAGGCCGCTGCCGCCGCACCCGGCGCCCACTGAGTCTTGCGGCCCGAAGGGGCGGCCCGGCATCGGGCCGCGCCGCCCCTTCGCTCGCGCCCGGTGGACCGAACGATCGGTGCGGGCGTGTCGCTCAGGGGCGGCGCAGACGCGGCGGGGCGAGCGGCACCGGCGCGGTACCGGCCACCGGCACGGTGCCGGCCACCGGCGGGGACACAGTCGCCGGTCGGGGGACAGTCGCCGGCCGGGCGCCGGCAGCCGGCAGGCGTGGCGCCGGCCAGGCCGCCGGGATGCGTTCCAGCACCCCGCCGGCGAACACGTCCCGCAGCCCGAGCGGCTTCAGGTGCACGTACCCGATGTGGCAGTCACAGACCGCGTTGCCGCACGGGCGGGGGCGCAGGGCCGACCGCCACGAGCCGTCGTAGAGGTTGCCGATCGGTTCGGCGATGAAGTGGCAGCGGCGCACGGTGCCGTCCCCGAGCACCGAGACGGCCGTCTCGCCCGCGTGGCAGGGCCGGTCGAGCGACACGTGCGGGCGGACGCTGTAGCCGAAGAGCGGGTCCAGCTCCGTCCAGGTCGCCTCCTCGGCGGCGTCGTAGCGCCGGCCCTCGGCGGCGTTCACCCACAGGTAGACCTCGGCCGGCAGGGCGGCGCGCAGCGCCCGCGCCTCGTCCAGGTGCTCCGGCAGGCCGACCACCCCCACCGAGTAGCGGATGCCCAGCTCCGACAGCCGGGCGCAGCGGCGCAGGAAGCGGTCCCGGTCGACCTGGCCGGGGTGGTAGGTCGTCCACAGGGCGGCGGCGCGGGGGTCGGCGTCGGCCAGCCAGTCCACCCGGGCGGCGAGGTTGGTCTGGATGACGACCCGGTCGACGTGCGGCAGGTGCGACAGCGACACCATCGCCTCCCGGTACCAGCGGCGGGTCAGCCCCTCGCCCCACGGGGTGAACAGCACCGAGAGCCGCACGTCGGTGGTGCCCGCCACCCAGCCGGCGAACCGGTCCAGGGCCGCCCGGTCGGCGCGCAGCAGCTCCGGCGGATCGTGCCGCTTGGCGAACGGGCAGTACGGGCAGTCGTAGTTGCAGCTCGCCAGTGGCCCCCGGTAGAGGATCGCCAGATTCACCGCGGCACGTACCCGGTCATGGCGTCGCGGACGCGGGCCGAGGTCAGCCACGGGCCGACCGCGTCGGAGCGGGCCAGCCCGGCCGGGGTCAGCCGCAGGCCGCCGTCGGTGGCCCAGCCCCGCTCGACCAGCCGGCCCAGCTCCGGGAAGTCGTCGGCGGGCGGGCGGCCGAACCGGGCCCGGTACGCCGCCGCGTTGACGCCGTCGGCGCGCAGCAGCGACTTGAGCAGCCACCGGCGGCGCTGCTCGGCGCCGTCGAGGGTGAACCCGAACTCGGCGTGCCGGAAGTCGTCGGCGGGGCGGGCCAGATAGTCGTCGAGCACCGCCCGCACCTCGCTCACGCCGACCGCGTAGTCGAACGAGTAGTGCAGGCTCGTGGTGTAGGAGCGGGCGCCGCAGCCCAGCCCGACCATGCCGTCGTCCTGGCAGCAGTAGTCCGGCCCGTCCGGGGCCGGCACGTCGGCCCGGCGGAACTGCCGCATCGACTCCTGCCGGTAGCCGGCCGCGCCCAGCGTCGCCACCGCCTGCCGGTAGAGCTCCAGCCGCTGGGCGTCCCAGTCGGCGCGGCCGTGCGCCCGCCGCCCGAGCCCGGTCAGCGGCCGCACGTACAGCGGGTAGAGGTACAGCTCCTCCGGCCGCCACGCCAGGGCCGCGTCGAGGCTCTGCCGCCAGGTGTCGGCGGTCTGCCCGTCGATGCCGTAGATCAGGTCGATGTTGAGCACCGGGATCCGGGCCTCGCGGATCGCCGCCAGGGCGGCCTCCACCTCGGCGCGGCGCTGCGGCCGGCCGGCGGCGCGGGCCTCGGCGTCGAGGAAGCTCTGCACGCCGATGCTCACCCGGGTGGCGCCGTGCGCGGCGAGCACCGCGAGCCGCTCCGGCGTCGCGGTGGCGGGCGAGGTCTCCACCGACAGCGGTACGCCGGGCAGCCGGGCCCCCATCGCGGTGGCGATGTCGAACAGCTCGGTCAGCTCGTCGGCCGTCAGGTAGGTGGGGGTGCCGCCGCCGAACGCCGCGCGGGCGTACCCGGCGTCGGCGCCGAGCGCGTCGGCGACCCGTTCGGCCTGCCGGCGCAGCTGCCGCAGGTAGCCGGTGACCTGCTCGGCGGGCGCGTTGGCGCGGGTGAACAGGTTGCAGAACCCGCAGCGCATCTCGCAGAACGGCACGTGGACGTAGAGGAAGAGGGCGTCGCGCGCCTCGGCCCGCCACACGTCCGCCAGGGCGGGGCGCGGCCGCAGCGGGCGGTAGGAGGTCTTGTGCGGGTACGCGTACAGGTACTGCTGGTACGGCGAGCCGTCGAGGCCCGTGTCGGTGCTGGTCACCATTCTCCCGGGTGCAGGGTGAAGTGGGCGTACGGGACGGTCCACACCACGTCGTGGCCGATGCGGTGGCCGGTGTGGCCGTCCTCGCCGTAGGCGGTGCCGTGGTCGGCGCAGACGATCGCGAACACCGGCCGCCCTCGCCCGGTGAGCAGGGCGAACAGCCGGTCGATGCGGCCGTCGACGTACTCCAGGGCGGCGGCGTGGCTGGCCAGGTCGTCGGCCTGCGCGCCGGGCAGGTGGTGCCGGTTGGGCTGGTGCAGGGCCGCGACGTTGAGGAACGTGAACAGCGGCTGCCGCGCCGGCACCCGCGGCAGCACCTCGGCGAGCCGGTCGAGCTGCGCGTCCAGGCAGGTGGGGGAGGTCACCCCGAACTCCGGCTCCCAGTGCGCCTCGGCGAACAGGCCGGGCAGCACCGCGCCGAGCGGGCTGCGCCGGTTGAAGAACCCGACGCCGCCGAGGCAGAGCGTGTGGTAGCCGACGTCGGCGAGGGCGGTCGGCAGGTCCGGGGCGTCGAAGACCCAGGTGTCTCTGCCCGCGGTCTCGCTGCCGGGGAACGCCGCCGCGTACAGCCGCTCGTGCCGGCCCGGCGTGACCGGGGTCGGCAGGAAGCCGGCGAAGAACGCGTGGTGCGCGGCGTAGGTGAAGCTGGCGGGGGAGTGCCGCCGCTCCCACCGGCCACCGGGCAACGCCCGGGCCAGGTGCGGCGTGCGCCCCCGCTCCGCCAGGTCGGCGGCGACGTCGTAGCGGAGCGTGTCGAGGGTGAGCAGGAGCAGGTCGTGGCTGCCGATCAGGCTCCGCACGGCAGCACCTCCCGCCCCGCCGCGGCACCGCGCGCCGGCTCCCGTCCCGTCGCGCCGCCGCGCGAGGGCTCCGGACCGCCCGCCGCCCGCCAGCGCTCCCATCGGCCGTCGGTCAGGGCGCGCACCTGCTCGGCGTAGGTGTCCCGGCCGCCGGCCAGCACCCCGGGCAGCAGGTCGCCGAACGCGTTGACCTCGGCCACCGCGTGGCGCCGCCAGCCGACCAGGAACATCAGATCTATCCCCACCTGGAGCGTGCGGGGGAAGCACGCGGCGACCCGCTCGCAGGTCCCCATCGCCGCCGCCCACGCCGCCGGCCCGGCGGCGGCCCGCAGCGCGGCGAGGTCGCCGCGCGCGTTGCCCAGGTGCAGGTTGGTCAGCGGCCCCCGGGCGGCGCGCACCACGGCGTGGGTGGGCCGCCCGGCGACCGCCACCACCCGCAGGTCGACCACCCGGTCGCCGAGCCCCGCCTTGGGCAGCCACCGCTCCACGTGCAGACCCTCGGGCGCGATCCGGTCGACGAGCGCGGCGACCTCGGCCTCGTCCGCGCAGCGGCGCGGCCGCAGCGAGTTGAACAGCCCGTCGGGGGCCACCTCGATCGTGGTGACCGCCTGCACCCGGCGCCCGGCGACGGCCAGCGCGATCACCCCGGCGGCGGACGAGCCGTGCGCGGGCTTGACGAACACCCGGCCCCATCCGCGCGTCGCCATGGCCGCCCGGAGCTGCGCCCAGCCGTGCACCGGGGGCAGCGCGGCCGGCACCGGCACCCCGGCGGCGGACAGCCGCGCGTGGCAGCGCCGCTTGTCGCACATCACCGCGACGTCATCCGGGTCGTTGAGCAGCTCCGCGCCACCGGCGGCGACCCGGCCCAGGCCCGCCACCAGACCGGCGTACGCGTCGGCCAGACCGACCAGCTCGCCGGGTCGCGCCGGTACGGCGGCCCGGCGCAGCAGCCGGTCCACCTCCGGGTCCTCGCCGGGCGAGTCGACCCGCACCAGCGCGCCCGGCGCCGGCGGGGCCGCCCCGGTCAGCACGTCGACCCAGGGCAGCACCGCGGGCGGGGGCAGGCCGGCGGCCAGCACCGCCCGGGTGAACAGGCCGACCCGACGGTTGTCGGGGTTGCCGACGACGGTCAGCCGCATGTCACTCCGACACCGCCGTGTAGCGGTAGTACTCGCCGTCGTCCTCGTCCGGCTCGCGCGGGTCGGACAGGTCGACGCGGACGCCCGGCAGCGCGGCGACCGCCGCCTCGGCCATCTCCACCGACAGGTAGTGGTGGTGCAGGTCCAGCTCCGCCAGGTGGCCCAGCGGCTGCCCGGCCAGCAGGGCCGCCGCGCCCCGGTCGCCGAGCGTGCCCAGCGACAGGTCCAGCCGCTCCAGCCGACGGACCACCGGCGCCGCCGACAGCGCCTCGGCGAGATCGTCGGCGATCTCCGCGTTGCGCAGCCCGAGCCGGCGCAGCGCGGGGAACCGCTCCCCGGCCAGCAGCGGGGCCAGCTCGGCCACGTCGGCGTCGCCGCCGTAGTCGGGGGTGCCGAGCCACAGCTCCAGGTCGGTCAGCGCGGGCAGGTCGGAGTCGAGCACCGCGGCGACGAACGCCCGGGACAGCCCGCCGCTCTCCACCACCAGCTCCCGCAGCCGCGCGTGCCGCACCGGCGAGAACCCGAAGTCCTCGCCGCCGCGCACCCGCAGCACCTCCAGCGCCGGGTACGCCTCCAGCAGCGGGCTGACGTCGCCCACCTTCATCCAGGAGACCTCGCACTCCTCGCTGGTGATGTCACCGAGGAACAGGGCACGCAGGGCGGGCAGCCGGGGCGCCGCCGCGCAGAGCTGCGCGATCGGGGCGGGGTGGAACGCGGCGTAGCCCCAGGAACCGACGACCAGGGACTCCACGGACGGCCCGGCCTGTGCGACGAACTGGTCGAACGCCTCCCGGAACTCCTCGGAGAGGCCCTCGTCGTCGGTGCCGTCGTAGTGCCAGACGTCGAACCGCCAGGAGACCGGAGCGTCCACGCTGGGCAGCGGGCCCTCGGCGGGGACGTCCACCACGGGCCGGCCGGCGAAGTCGCGCGCGTGCGAGACGAAGGTCACCGCCGTTCACTCTCCGACCGCGGTGAAGCGGTACACCTTGCCGTTGTACTCGTCGGGGGCCTGCCGGTCGGACAGGTCGACCTCGACGCCCGGCAGCGCGGCGACCACCGCCGCGGCCGTCTCCTCGCTGAGGAAGTGGTGGTGCAGGTCCAGCCGTGCCAGGTGGGTCAGCGGCTGCCCGGCCAGCAGCGCCGCCGCGCCCTCGTCGGTGAGCGTGCCCATCGACAGGTCGAGGACCTCCAGCCGGGGGACGACCGGCGCGGTCGCGACCGCCCTCGCCACGGCGTCGGCGATCTCGGCGTTGCACGGCGCCAGGTGCCGCAGCGCGGGCAGGCCGGCGCCGGCCAGCACGCCGGCCAGGTCGTCGACGGTCGCGTCGCCGCCGTAGTCGGACCTGCCGAGCCACAGGTCCAGCCGGCGCAGGGCCGGCAGCTCGCACGCGCCGACGGCCCGCACCACCCCGGCGGGCAGCCCGCCGGACTCGAACCGCAGCTCGCGCAGCCCGGCGTGCCGGACCGGATCGAGCCGCAGGTCCTGCGCACCGCGCACCCACAGCACCTCCAGCGACGGGTACGCCGCGAGCAGCGGGGTGATGTCGCCGTGCCGGAGCCAGGAGATCTCGCACTGTTCGAAGGTCAGGTCGGCGAGGAAGAGCGCCCGCAGCCCGGTCCACTCCCCGGCCGCCGCCACCAGCGCCTCCACCGGCAGTGGTCGCTCGTACGCCTCGCCCCACTCGCCGATCACCAGGGCGCGCACCGCGTCGGCCGGCACCTGCTCGCGCAGCGCCCGCACGAGGCCGTCGAACTCCTCGGGCTCGGCGTCGAAGTCCTCGACCTCCAGCCGCCAGGCCACCGCCGAGGGGTCGTCGGGAAGGGGCATGCCCGGTGTGAACGGCAACACCGGCAGCCCGGCGAACGACGACACGTGCGAACTGATCACGCCTACCTCCGGTCGACTGGTGCAGCGGCGGCGAGACCGTAACAGGTGCGCCCGACAAGATGATCAGCGACGGTTGCCGGCCCACCGCGGGCCGGTCCACGGTGGACCGCTCGGCCGGTCCGGTCCGCCGTGGACCGGACCGGCCGACCGCCCGTCGCCGGTATGGCCCGCAGCCGGGTCAGGACGCCGGGCGGTCGAGACGCCCCGTACGGCGGGAACCGGCTCCGAACACCAGGACGGCCAGCCCGGTCAGCACCAGGCCACCGCCGACCGTCGTCGCGGCGCTCGGGCCGGCCGCGTCGACGACCCTGCCGCCGAACAGCGCCCCGCCGGCGATCGCCAGGTTGAACGCGGCCACGAAGAGCGCGGTCACCGGCTCCCCGGCCCCCGGTGCCGCCCGCAGCAGCCAGTTCTGGCAGGTGACGGAGACGCCGCCGTAGGCAACTCCCCAGGCCAGCATGGCCGTCACGGCGCCGGGCAGCCCCGCCGCCACGAGCGGCGGCACCGCGAGCACGACCGTGCCGAGTGCCGCCGCGACGGCCACCAGCGTGCGGTGCGGGGTGCGGGCGGCGAACGCGCCACCGACGAAGGTGCCGGCCACCCCGGCCAGGCCGTACGTGAGCAACAGCGCGCCGACGAGTCCCGCCTCGACGCCGCCGAGCCGCTCCAGCACCGGCCGGACGTACGTGTAGGCGGCGAAGTGCCCGACGACCACGGCCGCGACGGCGATCAGCCCGGTGCGCACCAGCCGGTCACCGAGCAGTTCGCGCATCGCCCGCAGGCGTGCCGGTTCCCGGACCGGCATCGGCGGCAGCGTGGCGGCCAGCAGACCCGTCACCGCCAGCGACAGCCCGCCCGCGGCCAGGAACGCGGCCCGCCAGCCGACGAGTTCGCCGAGCAGCGCCCCGGACGGTACGCCCAGCACCGACGCGACGGCGACGCCGCTGAAGATGATCGACGTGGCGGTGCCGACCGAGCGGGCCGGCACCAGGCGGACGGCGAGCCCGCCGGCCACCGACCAGATGCCGCCGATGCACACGCCCACCAGGAGGCGGAGCGCCACCAGGGGCACGATGTCGGTGACCATGGCCGAGGCGACGTTGGCGGCGGCGAGCGCCGCGCCGAGCGCGACCAGCAACCGCCGGCGGTCCAGTGCACCGGCCACCAGCGGCACCAGTGGCGCCACGGCCGCCGCGACCAGGCCGGGTACCGTCATGGTCAGTCCGACGGTACCGGCGCTGCTGCCCAGGCTGGCGCTGATCGCCGTGAGCAGCCCGACCGGCAGCATCTCGGTGGTCACCACGGCGAACACGGCGCCGGCCACCGCGCCGACCCCGGTCCACCGGGCCGCGGTGGCCGACGCCACATCGTTGATCTTGGTCATGCTGTCCAGCCTGGTCCGGCTGGCCGCACGGAACAACGACGAAGTGTTCGTCGGACGATGAGCGTGGCTCATCGATCGGGCGCGCGCGGGTCCCGGCACGACGGGGGAGGGGAACGGCATGACCGGCGGACCGGAGCTACGCGAGCTGGAGTGCTTCCTGGTGCTCGCCGAGGAGCTGCACTTCGGACGCACCGGTGAGCGGCTGCGGGTCTCGCAGAGCCGGGTCAGTCAGCTCCTCGCCGTCCTGGAACGGCGGGTCGGCGGCCGGCTCGTCGACCGCACCAGTCGCCGGGTCGCCCTCACCCCGCTGGGCGAGCAGCTGCTCGCCGGGGTGCGGCCCGCGTACGCGGCCCTGCGGCAGGCGGTGGCGGAGACCCGGGAGGCGGCCCGGGGCGTCCGCGACGTGCTGCGCCTCGGGTTCCAGGGGCACGTGGACGCGGGCATCGCCGCCGCCGTCAACGCGTACCAGGCGCCGGGCCGGCGGGTGGACCTGACCGAGCTGCCGCTGAGTGACCCGTTCGGCGCGCTGCACCGCGCCGAGGTGGACGCGGCGATCGTGTTGCTGCCGGTGCGGGAACCGGGCCTGGTGCTGCGGCGGGTCTTCTCGCGGCAGCAGCAGACCGTCGCCGTCTCCGTGCGGCACCCGTTCGCCGCGCGCCCCGCCGTGGACGCCGAGCAGCTGGTGCAGCTGCCGTTGGTCGGTCCGGCCGCGCCCGCGCCGGAGTACTGGCGGACGGCACAGGCGCCCGTCGTCACGCCCGACGGCCGGCCGATCCCGCCCGGGCCGGCGGTGAGCACCCTCCAGGAGGGCATCGCCCTCGTCGCGGCGGGCCGGGGCGGGATGCTGGTGTGCCGGCGCACCGCCGGGTTCCAGGTCCGCCCGGACGTCGCCTTCGTGCCGGTCACCGGGTTGCCGGAGTCGGCGCTCGGTCTGGTCGTCCGGTCGCCGGGTCCGGACGCGCGGGACTTCGCCGCCGCGTTGCCCGCCACGTGAGCATGGCCGCCCGGAGCCGCCGGGCGGGCGCCGGAAGACGGGTACGGCGTCAGGTCCGGCTGTGGCCCCCCGCCCCGGAACCGGCCGGTCAGGTCGGGTCGCCCCCGGCCGGCTCGATGTCGACGGTGTTGGCCCAGGTGTGCTCGAAGAGGTCGGCGAGGGTGGCCACGACGCCCGCGTTGCGGATCACGAGCGCGCCGCCGCGGCGCCCGTCGCCCGGTGTGCTGGCGACGAAGGCGATCCGCCGGTCCACCAGCACCATCCGCTGCACCGGGTGCTCGGTGACCCGGTGCCGGTCCCCGGCGCGGTGCAGCCGGGCGGAGTAGCGCACCTGGTCCGGCCGGGACAGGCAGCGCTGGTGCACGATCGTGCGCCACACGGTGCCGCCGCGACCCAGCCGGCGCAGGAAGCGGGGCAGGTCCTCGGGGTGCGCCCGCCGGTCGGGGTGCACCGCGAGCACCTCCCGCGCGTCGCGGGCCACGGACCAGAGCCGCTCGGCCACCAGCGCGGGGTCGTCGATGCGTTCCACCTCGGCACCGTACGGGCCGGCGGCGTGCGGGACGCCCGCCTGCGACGGCGGCGTCGCGGCGTCTCCCTGGCGGATCCGGCCGTGCAGGCGGCGCAGCTCCGCACCGGGTCGCGCCCCGAGCTCCCGTGCCAGCCGCTGTTCCAGCGCCCGGTAGGCGGCCAGCGCCTCGGCGGACCGGCCGGCGCCGTGCAGCGCCCGCATCAGCAGGCCGTGCACCGACTCCCGGTACGGGTGCGCGGTGGTCAGCGCGACCAGTTCGCTGACCACCTCGCGGTGCCGGCCGGCCTCGAGGTCGAGGGTGACCCGTCGCTGGAGCGCGGTCAGCCGCTCCTCCACGAGTACCGGCGCGAGGACCCGGGCCAGCGGGGCGTCGCCCAGGCCCGCGAGCGGTGCGGTGCCGCGCCACTGTGCCAGCGCCCGGCGCAGCAGCCCCCGGGCGTCCTCGCCGGTGGCCGCGTCGGCCGCCCGCACCAGCGCGCGGAAGCGGTGCACGTCCACCCGGTCCGGCGCGACGTCGAGCCGGTAACCCGGTGGCCGCCCGTGCAGGTCGAGGGTGGGCAGCGCGTGGCGCAGCCGCGAGACGTACACCTGGACGGCCTTGCGGGCGGCGGCCGGCGGGCGCTCGCCCCAGACGGCGTCGATCAGGTCGTCGACCGGCACCACCCGACCGGGCTCCATCAGCAGCGCGGCCAGGACCGTGCGCTGCTGCGGCGCCCCCAGCGGGATGTCGGTCGTGCCGCTGGTCGCGGTGACGGGCCCGAGCAGGCGCAGGTCGATGGCGTTACGTGGCACGCGGCCTCCCCGAAGACGTCCGCAATCTAGCCGACGTCCACGGTGGACGGCGCGGCGGTCCGGGGGGGGGGGGGGGGGGGGGGGGGGGGGGG
>NZ_JBPQTP010000085.1:0-28496 GCF_051386395.1 Micromonospora sp. URMC 106 | reverse complement strand
CTGCTGCTCCTCTACCGCCGCCGGGGCTCCACTGTCCGGTCAGGACTCGGACGTCCGGCGGCGGTAGAGGAGCAGCAGGGCCGCGCCGGTGGCGACGGCGATGCTGCCGACTGCCGTCAGGACCGGTATCCGCGCACTACCGCCGCTGCTGCCCGTCACCGGGAGCGCTGTGCGGCTGGGTGCGGAGGTGCCGGTCGGGGTGCCGGTGGGCGTGCCTGTCGGGGTGCCGGTCGGGGTGCCGGTGGGCGTGCCTGTCGGAGTGCCGGTCGGGGTGCCGGTGGGCGTGCCTGTCGGGGTGCCGGTGGGCGTGCCGGTGGGCTGACCCGTCGGGGTGCCGGTCGGGGTGCCCGTCGGCGTGCCGGTGGGCTGGCCGGTGGGAGTGCCCGTGGGGGTGTTCGTCGGGGTCCCTGTCGGCTGTAGGCAGACGGGGGCGTTGATGGTGTTGGTGTCGAGGGTCACGGCGCCGGTCTGGGCCAGGGCGCGTCCCTGCAGTGTGGCGCCGGTGTTCATGGTGATCGAGGTCGCGGCCAGGATGTTGCCCATGAACCGGGTGCCCGTGCCGATCGTGGCCGAGCTGCCCACCTGCCAGTAGACGTTGCAGGGTGAGGCGCCGTTGATGAACACGACGCTGCTGTTGGGGGCGGTGGTGAGGGTGGAGGCGATCTGGAAGATGAACACGGCCGCCGGGTCGCCCTGGCTGTTGAGCGTCAGGGTCCCGGTCAGTTGTGCGGCGCCGATCCGGTACACCCCGGGGGTGAGGGTGGCGCCGCCGAGCTCTGCGGCCAGGGGGGTGAACGGGGTCCGACCGGCGGCGTTGTTGTAGGCGGTGGTCAGGTCGTCCTTGGCTTGTTGGGCGACGCCGTCGGCGAGGTGGATCTCGCCGGCGACGGTGCCCGGGGGGAAGCCGGTGGCGGTGTTGCCGGGGTGGACGCCGAGGCTTTGCGCCAGGAAGCTGTCGCCGGTGTTGGTGACGGTGGAGCCGGCCAGCACGGAGAAGTTCGCCGCCGTTCCCAGGCCGACCGGTGCTGGCTGGGCGCTGGCACCGGTTCCACTGAGAATCAGTACGGCGATGGCCGCGGCGGCGGCGGTGACGGCTGCTAGCGCCGGCACGACCGCGCGCCGAGGATGACGGATGGAAATGACTGTCACGATGTGCCCTTTCGCGGATGCGTCTCGCCGACGCCGAACTGGCGGCCGTACGAAGATTCACCGACGTGCGTTGAATAACGGGACTTTTGCATACACAGGACCGTAACGCCGATAAAACCGGCAAAAAGGCCGGCGTCACTGCAGCGGAACCCGGCTTCCGTGCGGGTGCTCAGCGAGACGTGCCGGGTCCCTCATGGCGGGCACCAGGGCGAGAACGAGGCCGGGGAGCCCCGCCACGGCAATGCAGGAACGTGGCCGCCATCCGACTGGCGAGGATCATTCGCCTACCGCCGAAGGCAAGACCCGGCCACGGCGCCGAAGGCGGCGACGTGCGAGTTGGGCGGCACTGTAGCTCGGCCGTTCACCTCGCCGCCGAGGGGTGGTCCGGTCGCCGCCCCATCCGACGAGCGCTCACTGCGGCATCCGCAGCCCGGTGGAGAAGGCGCCCCGTAGGTCGATGTGTGCGTTGATCCGCCGGACGATCGCGGCGTAGTGCGCCCGCCGCCAGGCGGGCAGCCCGGGGTCACTCAGGGCGGCGGTCAGATCGACCACGCGGGCCGCCGGCCGGTACTCCATCCAGGTGGGGAGCACGCTCACGCCGGTCACCTCCCACCGGCCGGGTGCGGTGCGGGTGAAGGTGAACTCGGGCAGGACGGCGTCCTGCGTCTCCTCCGCGGAGCCGTCACCGAAGCGGGTGGTCAGGTTGCCCATGCCGTAGGCGACCCACTTGGCGCCGATCTTCTCGAAGGGCTGCACCACGTGCGCGTGGTGGCCGACGATCAGGTCCACATCGGGCGAGGACAACAACCGCTGTGCCAGGTCGACCTGATCGGCGTTCGGTTCGTGCTGGTATTCCGTCCCCCAGTGCATCGACAGGATGACGATCTCCGCGCCGGCGACGCGGGCCCGCCGCGCCTCGGCGAGGATGGCGTCCGCGTCGATCAGGTTGGCCGCCCACGGCCTCCGCGCCGGCAGTGGTATGCCGTTGAAGCTCAAGGTGTACGAGAGTTGCCCGACCTTGACGCCGCCCACGTCGATGACGTTCGGGCGGCGGGCCTCAGCTTCGGTCCGGGCCGTGCCCGTGTGCCGCAGGCCGACCCGGTCGAGGTTGTCGAGGGTACGCGCGATGCCCTCGACCCCGGTGTCCAGCGAATGGTTGGAGGCCGTGGAACAGGTGTCGAAGCCGGCCCAGGCGGCGGCGTCGGCCAGCTCGGGAGGAACGCTGAAGTTCGGCCAGCCGGTGAACGGGCCGGTGGGCTCGGCCAGCGGAGTCTCCATGTGGCAGATGGCCAGGTCGGCGGCGCTCACCCGGGCGCGGATCGCGGCGAGCACCCGCGTGAAGTCGTGGCCGTCGCGCCCGGCGCGGCGCGCGTCGGCGGCGGCCTGCTCGCTGAGCGCGGGATGGACGAGCAGGTCACCGGCCGCCACCACGGTGAGTGTGGTTCGCGGCCCGGGGGTGGCGGCGACGGACGGGCTGGGCGGCCCGCCTGTCGTCTCCGTCTCCGGCGCGTCGCAGCCGGACGCCAGGGCGACGATCAGGAGCACGATCGCAGCCGACATTCTTCTCATAACAGCAGATGATGCCGCCAGTGCCGATCGCGGCGTGGCGAAACATGGAACCCCGGGCGCGGGGCGTGCCCCGTCCGTTCCGGGCGATCCGCACCAGCGCCCACCCCTGGAGCGAGAAAGCGTCAGGGGGGTGGGCCAACCGGTTGATGACGGCGTCGTCGATCTCGTTGCGCGGAGCAGGGCCGGGAACGCAGGATGCCCCCCCCCGCGTCGGCGCGTCGCACCGGCGCCTCGGCGTCGGGTCACCACTCGGCGATGAGCGGCGTGCCCGGTTCGTGCTGCCGCCAGGCCCCGGTGAGGCGGGCGAGGCGGGTGGGTGCGGCGATGCCGCGTACGGTTGCGATCTTGCCGTTGGTGATGTCGAACGCCACGGCGCCGACGACCTGGTCGCCGACCACGACGAGGACGGCGGAGGCGCCGTTGACGAGCGCGTAGTGGATGGCGGGCGTGCCGCCGACGAATCGCCGCTTCGCGGGTGTGGGTTTGAAGCCGGCCCGTGCGACGGCGGCGATGCGCTGCGGAGTGTCGTACCGCAGCAGCGTCTCGGTCAGGCCGGCGCCGTCGGAGATCGCGGTCGCGTCGTCGGTGAGCAGCGCCACCAGCCGTTCGGTGCGGCCCGAGGAGGCGGCGGCGAGGAACTCCTCGACGATTCTGCGGGCGGATGCCGGGTCGACCTCGCCACCGCCGCGGCGGCGGGCGGCGGTGATGCGCCGCCGCGCCCGGTGCAGGTGCTGCTGGCTTGCGGACTCGGTGATGTCGAGGATCTCGGCGATCTCGGTATGGCTGTGGGAGAACGCTTCGCGCAGGACGTAGACGGCCCGCTCCAGGGGCGACAGGCGCTCCATGAGAGTCAGCACGGCCAGGGAGACCGATTCGCGCTGCTCGAAGGTGTCGGCCGGGCCGAGCATCGGGTCGCCGTCGAGGAGCGGTTCGGGCAGCCAGGCGCCGACGGTGCGTTCGCGGCGGACCTGTGCCGAGCGGAGCCGGTCGAGGCACAGGTTGGTGACGACCTTGGTCAGCCATGCTTCCGGCACCCTGATCCGCTGCCGGTCGGCGGCCTGCCAGTGCAGGAACGCATCCTGCACGGCGTCTTCGGCGTCGGCGGCGGAGCCCAGCAGTCGGTACGCCAGCGAGGCCAGCCGGTTCCGGCTGGCCTCGAACCGACTTGTGTCGAAGCGATCAGTGGCGGCGCTGTCCACGCGGACCACCCTAGGCGGCTACGCGGCCGCCTTCTCGACGGACGCAGGTGGCGCGGCGGTCAGGTGGCGCCTGCGCGTGGGCAGGCCGAAGGTCGGGTTCGAGGTGGCCCACAGCGAGATCCTGAGGATGCCCGACTTGATCCGCGCGGCCTTGCGGCCGCCGACGTACTTCGGCTTCGGTAGCGCTTCGTCGTCGACCGCCTGCAGGATTCCGTCCTGCCGCCCGAGGCTGATGTGGTTGGCCGTGTAGGTCATCTTGACGGTCGCGATCTTGCGGCCGGTCAGGCGTCCGATGATCGCCTCGATGACCTGCTTGCTGGTGTGCCCGGCCGATGCGCACGACATCGGCAGCGGTCGGCCGTTGTCGCCGATGGCGTGTGCGCTGTCGCCGGCGGCGTAGACGTTCGGGTGCGAGACCGACCGCATGGTGCGGTCGACGACGATCTGGCCGTTCTCGGTGACCGCCAGCCCGCTGGCGGCGGCGATGGGGTTTACCGCGAACCCGGCCGTCCACACGGTGGCGTCGGACGCCAGGGCGGTGCCGTCGGCACACAGCACCCGCGTCGCTTCGACAGCTTCGACCTCGGTGTGCTCCAGAACGGTGACGCCGAGCCGGTCGCAGGCCTGGCGCAGGTGGCTGCGGGCTCCGGCGGAGAGCCGGGCGCCCAGCTCGCCGCGGGCGATCAGCGTCACCGACAGGCCGGGTCGCGATTCGGCGATCTCGGTGGCGCTTTCGATGCCGGTCAACCCGTCGCCGACGACCAGCACACGGCCGCCGCCGCGCCGCCTGCCCAGGCTGTCCAGGCGCTCGCGCAGGCGTAGCGCCGAGGGCCGGGCGGCGATGTCGAAGGCGTGTTCGGCCACGCCGGGGACGCCGCGGTCGTCGCCGCGGCTGCCGAGGGCGTAGACAAGCGTGTCGTAGCCGAGCTCGCCGCCGCCGTAGGCGTCGGCCACCGTGACGAACTGGCGCTCGGGGTCGACAGCGGTGACACGGGCCAGGCGCAGCCGTATCCCCGTGCCCGCGAAGACATCGGTGAGCTTCGGAGCCTCGATCTCCTGACCGGCCGCGAGCTGGTGCAGCCGCAGCCGCTGGACGAAGTCCGGCTCGGCGTTGACCACCGTGATCTCGGTGTCCGCCGGGGACAGCCGGCGAGCCAGGTTCCCGGCCACGAAGGCCCCGGCGTAGCCGGCGCCGAGGACGACGATGCGATGCTTCATTTGTCGCTCCTGTCGGTTCGCTTGCTTGCTGTGTGATGAGCGGGACGGCGCTCCGATTGCTGACAGGAACCGCATGTGGCGTGGGCCACAGAGTGACAGGAGCGGTCTCCACGGCCCGCGGCCACGGCACCCCGGCCGCGGGGCGCTTCGCGCGACCCCTGCCGGGCCGCCGAGTGCTGTGAGCTGAGTTACGTCTGACCAGGCGGGGAATGAGATCACCCGCCAGCGGTTGGTGCCAGGTGTGATCTCCGCATTCCTGCCCGTCCGTCGCCCTGAGACGGAGGGATCCTCGTGACCGCCGGCTCCGCACCTACCGAGGGGTCGCGGCCCCAGGTCTCCGCCGACCTCGTCGGTCCCCGACAGCGGCTGCGGCTCGTCCTCGTGCTCGGCTCGCTGATCGCGATCGGACCGCTGACCATCGACATGTATCTGCCCGCGCTCCCGGACATCGCCGCGGACCTGCACACCACGTCGGCGGCCGTGCAGCTCACGCTCACCGGCACGCTCGCCGGGCTGGCCTTCGGTCAGCTGCTGATCGGCCCGCTGTCCGACGCGGTGGGGCGACGCGCCCCGCTGCTCGCCGGCATCGGGCTGCACATCGTGGCGTCGCTGCTGTGCGTCGTCGCGCCGAGCATCGAGGTGATCGGCGCGCTGCGGGTGCTGCAGGGTCTGGGCGCCGCCGCCGCCTCCGTGGTGGCGATGGCGGTCGTGCGCGACCTCTTCGACGGCGCCGCCTTCGCCAAGCTGTTCTCCCGCCTGATGCTGGTGATGGGGGTGGCGCCGATCCTGGCCCCGACTCTCGGCAGCGAGCTTCTGCGCTGGTCGGACTGGCGGGGCGTGTTCCTGGCCCTCGCGGTGTTCGGCCTGCTGCTGGTCACGGTCGCGGCGTTCGGGCTGCCCGAGACGCTGCCACCCGCCCGACGCCGTGGCGGCGGGGTGGCCGCGACGGTCCGGGTCTACGGCTCGTTGCTGCGCGACCGTACGTTCGTCGGGCTCGTCCTGGTCGCCGGGCTGGCCATGGCGGCGCTGTTCGCGTACGTGGCCGGGTCGTCGTTCGTCTTCCAGGAGCAGTACGGGCTCGACGAGCAGGAGTTCGGGCTGGCCTTCGGAGCGGGCGCCGTCGGCCTGATCATGGCCACCCAACTGAACGTGCGGCTGCTGCGCCGGTACTCGCCGCAGCGCATCCTCAGCACCGCCCTGGGCGTGGGCACCGCCGCCGGCATCGTGCTGCTCGTCTTCGCCGCGACCGGCTTCGGCGGCCTCGCGAGCGTCCTGGCGTCACTGTGGGTGGTCCTCGCCGCGGGTGGGCTCGCCCTGCCGAACGCGCCCGCCCTGGCGCTCTCTCGGCACGGGGAGGCGGCGGGCACCGCCGCGGCACTGCTCGGCGCGGTGCAGTTCGGCGTCGGGGCGCTGGCGGCGCCGATGGTGGGCATGCTCGGCACCGGAAGCGTGGCGATGGCCTCGGTCGTGGCCGGTGGCATGGTCGCGGCGACGATCGTCCTGCTCGTCGTCGTACGCCCCACGCAGCTCGCCGATGTCCCGACCCGGGCGGTGGCCGTGGCCGCGCACTGAACCGCCTACCATGGGTGCCCCCCGTCCAGCCGTCGGAACAGGCAGCCCCATGACCGGTACGGTTTTCGAGAACGCCCGCATCCACACCCTCGACCCCGCTCGTCCCTTCGCCGAGGCGATGCTCGTGCGCGGCGAGCGGATCGTCGCGGTCGGCGCCCTCGACGAGTGCCGGGACCGTGCCGGCGGCGGGGCGCGCCGGGTCGACCTCGGTGGGATGGCCGTGCTGCCGGGCCTGATCGACAGCCACATCCACTCGGCGCTCTACGTCCGGGGCCTGGAGCAGGTGGACCTGCGCGGCACCACCAGCCTCGACGAGGCACTGGCGCGGATCGGGCGGCACGCCGCCACCCTGCCGCCGGACGCGTGGCTCTTCGGCGGCGGCTGGGACAGCCACAAGTGGGCCCGGCCGGTGCAGCCGGGTCGGGCCGACCTGGACCGTGTCTGCCCGGACCGCCCCGCCGTGCTGCCGAGCATCGACGGGCACACCACCTGGGTCAACACCGCCGCCCTGCGCCGGCTCGGCATCGACGCCGGCACCCCCGACCCGGTCGGCGGGCAGATCGCCCGCGACGAGCGCGGCGAGCCGACCGGCATCCTGCGGGAGGCGGCCGGCGACGCGGCCTACGACGTCATGCGCACCCCCGCCTCCGGCGACCTCGTCGAGCAGTTGCGCACCCACCTGCCCCGGCTGCTGGCCGTCGGCCTCACCAGCATCCACGACCTCGACGGGCTGGACTGCCGGGCGGCGTTCGAGACCCTGTACGCCCGGGGCGAGCTGCCGCTGCGGGTGCACAAGTCGATCCCGTCGACCGCGTTGGACGAGGCCATCGACCGGGGCTGGGCGACCGGCGACGGGGACCGCTGGCTGCGTACCGGACCGGTGAAGATCTTCACCGACGGTGCGCTCGGCTCGCACACCTGCCTGATGACCGAGCCGTACGACGGCGAGCCGGACAACCACGGCATCGCGGTCACCCCGGCGGAGGAGTTCGAGCGGCTGGTGGCGAAGGCCGCCGGGGCCGGCATCGCGGTCGCCGCGCACGCGATCGGCGACGCGGCCAACCAGATGGTGCTGCGGGCGTACGCCCGCTGGCAGGAGCGGGCCGGCACCGACCCGACCGTGGCCGGGGCGGTACGGCGGCTGCGGCACCGCATCGAGCACACCCAGCACCTGCGGCCGGCGGACGTGCCGCTGCTCGCCCGGCTGGGGGTGATCGCCTCGATGCAGCCGACGCACTGCACCAGCGACATTCCCCTGACCACCAGCATGCTCGCCGGGCGGGACCTCGCCTCGTACGCCTGGCGCAGCCTGCTGGACGCGGGCGCGACGGTGGCGTTCGGCTCGGACGCCCCGGTGGAGGACCCGGACCCGTTCTACGGCATCCACGCCGCCGTCACCCGGCAGCAGCCCGACGGCACCCCGCCCGGTGGCGTGGACCCGCACGAGCGGGTCGACCTCGACGCGGCGCTGCACGGTTTCACCGTCGCCGGGGCGTACGCCTCCTACGAGGAGCACCTGAAGGGGCGGCTGCGCCCCGGGATGCTCGCGGACTTCATCGCGCTGCCCGTCGACCCGTACCAGGTCGAGCCGGCGGGGCTGCGCGACCTCACGGTGGCGCTCACGGTGGTCGGTGGGGTCGTCCGCTGGCAGCGGTGACCGGGCGGCCGGCGGTCTCGTCGCGGAGGTCATGCGTTCGCGGGCGCCGGGGTCGGGCCGGTCCTGACGGGTCGGCGGCGCAGGTGGTAGGCGGCGGCGAGCACGAGAACGACCGGCCCCCACACGCGGATCGGGGCGGTGCAGACCATCGCGAGGGCCTTCCACCAGCCGTTGACGTAGGAGGTGTCCTCGCCCACGCCGAAAACGGTGAGGGTTTGGCCGTCGCCGACCGGTACGGAACCGAACAGTACGGTGAGGGCCAGCCCGCCGAGCACCGCGGGGATGACCGCCGCGAGGGGCCGGACCGGCCTGCCGCCGATGAACGGGATCCAGGCGGGCGCGACCTCACCCCAGCGGCGTACCAGCCCGATGCACAGGAAGGCGATCAGCTCCGACACCACGCTCAGCCCGAACACATACGGAACGCTCACCCAGTAACCGGGTAAGCCGGGCTCGCCCTGCTGCCCCATCTCGAAATGGAAGGCGAAGGGCAGCCGCCACAGGCAGGAGGGCAGCAGGAGCAACGGCATCGCGTAGGCGAGTCGCAGCACCCAGCGCGGGACGGGCCGCTCGGTGTCGCTGCTGGCCGGAGCGGTGTGCAGGACCATGCGCACAAGCTTTTTGATCATCATGGTCGGTAGTCTTCCCAACCGCCCCAGCACGGTGATCACCCACGCGGGGGCAGGACCCTCCCTCGCCGGGGGGATCGCGGAACACCCTCGACCGCCCGGCTGCGAAGTCTCCAACAACCGGTTTCCTGGTCCTGAGAGTTCCGACCGGCACCTGCCCGACGACCCGTCCGGTGACGGTCGCGCGACAACCCGGTTCCGGATCGCACCCCGTCGAGGCCGGGCCACCGCACCGGAATTGGTCGGCGCGCTGCGCGGTTCCGGGTGGCAGGGTGAGGGCCGCCCGAGGTGCGCAGCGGCGCGGGCGGGCCGCGCCGGGCGACGACCGGTGAGGAGGCCACCACCGTGACGGATCCGCTGCGCGACGGCGACGCCGAGGCCGTGCTGCGCGAGGTGTACGAGGCCGCCGGTCCCTACCTGTCCTCGCTGGCGGAGCGGTTGGTGCACGACAGGGGCACCGAGCCGCTGCTGCGCGAGCTGTGGCAACCGGGCGGCGACGGTGGGCTGCCGGAGCGGGGCGAGGGCGCCGCCGCAGCGGTGCGCCGGCTGCTGCGCGTCGGTACGACCGCCGCCACCCATTCGGCGGGTCCCCGGTTCTTCCACTTCATCATCGGCGGCGTGACCCCGGCGGCGCTGGCCGGGGACTGGACCGCCGCGCTGCTGGACCAGAACGCCGCGTTCCGTGCGTCGTCCCAGTTCGCCGCGGAGGCGGAGACGATCGCGCTGGCCTGGCTGCGGGAGCTGTTCGGCCTGCCGGGGGAGTTCGGCGGCGCGCTGGTCGCCAGCGCGACCTTCGCCAACGTCACCGGGCTCGCCGCGGCCACGCACTGGTGGGCCGGGCGGCACGGGGTCGACGTGGCCGCGCGAGGGCTGGCCGGGCTGCCGCGGATGCCGGTCCTCTCCGGCGGGTACGTGCACGCCAGCGACCGCAAGGCGCTGCAACTGCTCGGGCACGGCCGGGAGGCGGTCGAGGTCTTCGCCCGCGACGGCGTGGGCCGGGTCGACCTGGCCGCGCTGGAGCGCCGGCTCGCCGAGCTCGACGCGCCGGCGGTGCTGATCGCCAGCGCGGGCGAGGTGAACGCCGGTGACTTCGACCCGGTGGCGGACCTGGCCGACATCGCCGAGCGGCACGGGGCCTGGCTGCACGTCGACGGCGCGTTCGGCATCTTCGCCGCACTGTCCCCGCGCACCCGGCACCTGGTCGCCGGGATCGAGCGGGCGGACTCGATCGCCGGGGACGGCCACAAGTGGCTCAACGTGCCCTACGAGAGCGGCTTCGCGTTCCTGAGGGACCCGGCGCGGCTGCCGGCGGCGTTCGGCATGCCCGGCGCGGCGTACCTGCCGGGGGAGAACAGCGCGTTGCCGGCGCCGGCCGGCGGGCCGGACTACGCACTGCTCGGCCCGGAGTCGTCGCGCCGGGCCCGGTCGCTGCCGATCTGGGCGACCCTGGCCGCGTACGGCCGGGACGGGCACCGGGCCATGGTCGAGCGGCACCTCGACCTGGCGCAGCGGTTGGCCCGGCTGGTCGACGAGGCGCCCGAGCTGGAGCGGCTCGCCGACGTGCCGCTGAACATCGTCTGCTTCCGCGCCCGCCCGCCGGGCGCGCCCGAGGGCACCCTCGACGACCTCAACCGGCGGCTGGGCGCCGCGCTGCTGGCCGACGGCCGGGTCTTCGCCGGCACCACGCTGTACGACGGGCGGGTGGCGCTGCGGCCGGCGATCGTCAACTGGCGCACCACCGAGGGCGACATCGACCTGCTGGTCGACGTGGTACGCGAGCTGGCGGCGAAGCTCGCCGGCTGACCGCACCCGCCGTCCGCCTCGCCTGGTGGAAGGACCAGCCGCCCCGGCGGCTCAGCGTCATCCGCGAGGCGCACCGACCCGGCTCGGCCGGCTAACCGCCGCGCTTCCCGTCGTATCGCCCCGCCGAGTCCGTGAGCTCCCAGAACTCCGCCGGGAGATGGGTGATGACGTCGTCGTAGTCGCCGGGCGGGATGGCCTCGCGGAGGGTGTCGAACACCGCCCGCATGCCGGCCTTCGCCGTCGTGCCGTCCACCTCGGCGCGTCCGCTGACCTGTTGGACGAACACGTCGATCCCGAAGCGCTGAGCCTTGTCGCGGGGCGCGAACGCGTAGGCCCGCAGCTCGTCGGGAAGCCGGGCGGAGAGGTCACGTGCCTCGCCCCCGTCGATCCGCTCGGCCAGGGTCGTGAGCGTGGCGCGCGTGATGGCGGTGGCCTGCTCGGGCGACGTGCGCAAGCGTCTCGCCACCGAGCCGATGAACTCGCTGTTGTCCACCTCGGGGCCTTTCTCTGCGACGGATAGCGGCGTCTACCCGGGTGCCGGCGCGGCAAACGGCCGGCCGGGCGGCCCGACCGACGCCGCCCGCGTCCGCCGAGGCGAGGCCGAGCGCCCTCAGGCGCCGCTCGCCGCCGCCGTGGCGAACCGTTCGAGGACGCCGGTCCAGCCGCCGTCACCGCCGACCGCGTCGTGCATCGCCCGGCCCTGGGGGAGCCGGTCGAGGTGGCGGTGTTCGAATTCGACGACGGTCTCGTGGGGCCCGGAGGCGCGAAACCGTACCTCGATCTCGCTGGCGCGTGCGGCGTCCGGGTCGTACTGCCACTCGCCGGTGATCTGCCAGGTCAGGACGAGCCGGTGCGGGGGCTCCCAGACGAGCACGCGGCCCCAGTCGCATTCGCTGCCGTCGGTGCCGCGCTCGTACCACCGCCCGCCCTCGCCCTGCTCCAGCACCGCCTCGGCGAGGTCCGCCCGGCCGATGTGGTACCCGGCGGGCCACCAACTGTCGAGGGACTCGGTGAACACGCGGAAGGCCCGCTCGACGGGGGCGCCGACGGTGATGGTCCGGCGGATCGCGGGGATCGCGGATGTCCTGTCCATTACTGCTCCTGTTCGGATTCGGGATCGGTCTCGACGGCCTTCTGGTAGGCGGTGAGCGCTTCGTCCCAGACTCGGTCCAGGTACGCCCGCATGGCCGCCAGCCCATCCGGGTTGAGGCGGTAGATGCGACGGGTGCCGTCGGCGTGGTCGACGACCAGACCCCCGTCCTTGAGCACCCGCAGGTGTTGGGACACCGCCGGCCGACTGATCGGTAAATGTTGGGCCAGCTCGCCGACGGACCGCGGGCGCCGGGCCAGCAGCTCGAAGATCGCGCGCCTGGTGGGATCACCGAGCGCGCCCAGAGCGTCCCATCCGTTAGCGTCCACGAACGGTAAGCCTAGACTTACCTAGCGACGGTGGCAAGTGCCAGGAATTCCGCCTCGAGCGATCCTCGGCTCCGCCGCCGCGAGCTGCGAAAGCCGCGCAGCGGTCTTCGTCCTACCTACCGTGACCCGGTCCTTTCCGGACAGGACTGGCATCCTGTCCGGAAAGGACATCGCTCAGGTCGAGCGCGACAATCCATGCAGTCGCTCGCCTCGAAGGTGACCTCGTCCGTCACCTGTGTTGCGGCCTTGGCCGCCTGGCAAGCCGTGAATCTGCGCTCCCGCCTCAGGCCTCGACCGGGAAGTTGGCGCGAAACATGTGGTGCGGGTCGTGGCGGCGCTTGATATCGCGGAGGCGGCTCAGTACGTCGGGGGCAAACGCGTCGGCGACGCTCTCGGTCGGGCTGAGGAAGGTGAGAGGTTTGCGGCCGCTCGTGGGTAGCGCGTCGGCGAGGGCGCGTTGTTTCGCGGTGACGGCTTCGGCCCGGGCCGGGTCGGTGGGCAGCCCGAGCATGTACAGGGCGTACGGCTCGGTGAGCGGGCCGTGCGGGCTGTCCGACCGGCGGGCCAGCGCGCCGCCCAGGTGCCGCAGTTGCAGGCTGAGCAGCGGTTCGATCGGCTCCTCCAGTAACGTCTTGGCTGCTGCGTCGTCCAGCGCGGTCAGCAGTTCGGTGTGCGAGAGCCCGGCGCTCGGGTCGGTCGGTTCCGCGGTGATGGCGCCGAGTTCGGCCACCGACATGGGCTGCCGGCTGTCGGACAGTGGCGAGGGCAGGCGGTCCAGCGGGGCCAGCAGGTCGCGTGCCTCGGCCGGTTGGCCGAGATAGGTGGCGTCCACGGCGACCATCGGTGCGGCGCCGGGGAAGTGCAACAGGTCCAGCCAGACGGTCAGCGCGTCCGGCGCGGTGGCGGTGATCGTGCGGTAGGCGTCCATCACCGCCGGGCCGTGCTGGGCGGGCCACAGCATCCGGCCCCCGTACAGGCTGGGCGCGTGGTGCAGGGCGAGTTCCAGGGCGGTGACGATGGCGAAGCTGCCGCCGCCACCGCGCAGCGCCCAGAACAGGTCTGGTTCGGTGTCGGCGGTGATGTGTCGTTCGCGGCCTTCGGCGTCGACGATGTCGAACGCCGTGACGCTGTCGGCGACCCAGCCGTGTGCGCGGCCGAACCAGCTCAGGCCGCCGCCGAGCGCGACGCCGGCGACGCTGACCACCGGCGAACTGCCGGGCAGGCCGGTCAGGCCGTGCGCTGCGGCGGCGGCCTGGACCCGACCGGACGACACACCGGCGCCGACGCGGGCCCGGCGGGCTGCGGGGTCGATCTGGAGGGTGTCCAGGCGTCGGGTGCGCAGCAGGATCGTTCCGGCGGTACGGCCGCTGGCGCCGTGTCCGTTGGATTGGGTGGTGATGCTCAGCCCGGCAGCGCGGGCGTGACGGACGAGCGCGGTGACGTCGGCGGCGTCGGCGGCCTCGACCACGGCGTCGACCGGCTGCTCGACGGCGAGGTTCCACGGTCGGCGGGCGGCGTCGAAGTCGGGCTCGCCGGGCAGCCAGACCTGACCGCGGATGATGGAGCGCAAACCGTGCAGGGCGTTCATCGGTGTTCCTTCTCTTGTCGGTTCGGGCGGCCATGTGCGTGACCGCTCTTGTCGGTTCGGGCGGCCATGTGCGTGACCGCTCTTGTCGGTTCGGGCGGCCATGTGCGTGACCGCTCTTGTCGGTTCGGACGGCCATGTGCGTGACCGCTCTTGTCGGTTCGGGCGGCGACGTGCGTGACCGCTCTTGTCGGTTCGGGCGGCGACGTGCGTGACCGCGGCGCCGGTGTCCGTGGCGGTGCGGCGGTGGGCGGGGCTGAAATTCAGGGCGACCAGCGCGGTGATGCGGATGCGGCTGCCGCGACGAAGACGGCGGTGCGTAGCCCGTCGGTCGTTGCGGCGCGCAGGGCGGGACCGGTCAGCCCGTCGGTGGTCGCGCAGGAAGGGCTTTGCGGCGCGTCAGGCGCGAAGCGCGGCGAACCGGTTCGCCGTGTTGCTCGGCGTGTCCGGGTATCGCCGTTCCACCTCTGCCTTCAAGTCCGCCAGTGTCTGCCCCGCCAGCTCCCGCCGCCAGGCCAGATCAGCCCGCCGCATCGCCTGCGAGACCAGGCACGCCTGGCGGTAGTCGACCTCGGGATCGGCGCCCGGCCCCCGCCGGAGCAGTTGCTCGCAGCGGAACGCCTCATCCGGTCCCTCGATCGCCACCACCACGTCGAGCAACGTGATGCGCTCCGGGCTGCGGGCTAGTTGGAAGCCGCCGCGCGGGCCGGGCGTCGAAGTCATGATGCCCGCGCGGGCGAGGGCCTGGAGTTGTTTGTTGAGGTAGGCCGCGGGAAGGCCGTAGAACTCGGCGAGCTTCGCTACGGGAACGGCGTGCCCTCCCGGCAGCCAGGTCAGGTTGAGGCAGCTGTGTAGGGCCCATTCCACGCCTTCGCTCATCCGCATATCTGGACACTACATATCCAGGATTAAGTACGCAAGGGCTCCGGCCGTGCGAGCGCTAGCCGACCGGGGCCAGCGGTCTGATCCTTGCCGCGGCTGTAGGTCTGACACAGGAGCCGCTGCCGCCGGGTGTGCGGGGCCGGCGACGAGCGGGGCGGCCGGCTCGCCGGCACGGACCAAGTGGGTCCAGACGTCCGCTGCCATTCGCCGGCGCTGCCCGGCAGCCGATTCCGTAGGGTGTGGTTGTGACTTCGCAGTACCGGGAGGACGTGGTTTCTGGGCCGGTGGCCTCGTTGGTGGCGTGTGTGTGGGAGCAGCGCGTCGGTCGTCGGCATGCTCAGCTGGTGGTGCCTGACGGTTGTCTCGACCTGATCTGGCTTGGTGACGGGGACTTGGTGGTCGCGGGTGCTGATACTGGTCCGCGGCTGGTGGACTTGCCGGCGGGCGCCGTGGTGGCGGGGGTTCGGCTGCGTCCCGCAGCTGCGGGTGCCGTGCTGGGTTGGCACGCCGCGGAGCTGCGCGACCGCCAGGTCGATGCCGCCGACCTGTGGGGTCGGCAGGCCTTGCGGCTTTGCGAGACGCTGGACATGTCGCCTGCCGAGTTCCGGGGTCGTCACCTGCTCGAGGCGGTGTCCTCTCGCGGCGCTGTGCCCGATGCGCTGGTGCAGGCGGCGGCACGGTGTCTGGCTCGTCCGCGCGCTCGGGTCGCGGCGGTGGCAGCGGAGCTGGGTGTCAGCGAACGGCAGCTGCACCGGCGCACGGTGGCGGCGGTGGGGTACGGGCCCAAGATGCTGGCGCGTGTCGGCCGGCTCCGCCGGTTCGTGCGCCTGCACGCGTCTGACCTGTCGGGCAGAGCGCTCTTGGCGGGCTATGCCAGTCAGGCGCACATGAACGACGAGGTGAGGCGGCTCACAGGCATGACACCCGTCCGATTTCTGGAAGCACTCGGCGGCGCGTCCGCCTAGCGTGGGCGCCGTGCCCGTCGACATCACTGCTGCAGAACAGTTCATCCACAACACCGCTCGCCTTCTGGACAGGCACCGGCTCGCGGTACTGCTCCACGACGCTGCGGTGGGACCGGTCCTCACGGCGTTGCGCGCCTATCAGAACCCCGACCACGGCTTCGGTCATGCCCTGGAACCCGACGTCCGGGATCCCGCGAGCCAGCCGACTGCCACGCTGCACGCCCTGGAGGTGCTCGCCGAAGTCGGCGCCCTGGAGGATCCCATGGTCACTCAGGCTGCGAGTTGGGCGGCCCGTAACGCCCGCGCCGACGGGGCCCTGCCCTTCGTCCTGCCCAGTGCGGCCGACCATCCGCACGCACCGTGGATGACGCCCAACTCAGAGGGTTCGTTCATCACGTTCGGGTTCGTGTCCGTGCTGACCCGGGCCGGCGTGCGGACCCCCTGGCTCGATGCCGCGAGGTCCTGGTGCTGGTCCCGGGTCGATCGTCCTGACGAGCTCGACGCGTACTGGGTCAAGTTCGCCCTCGACTTCCTCGATCACGAACCGGACGAGCACCGCGCCCGCGCGGCGATCGAGTCGCTCCGGCCCAAGATCGGCGCCGATGGCACGATTGCCGTTCCTGGTGGCACCGAGGACGAGCGCCTCACCGCTCTCGTGCTCTCACCGCGCCCGAGCCTGCGCAGCCGGGCCCTGTTCACCGAGGAGCACATCCAGGCAGAGCTGGACCGGCTGGAGGAGGAGCAGCTCGAGGACGGCGGTTGGATGTTCGACTGGCTCGACTGGTCCCCGGGGCAGCGCGTGGAGTGGCGCGGCGCCGTGACACTGCGCGCACTCGCCACCCTCGCGGCACACGGCCGCGTTCAACGATGACGTCCCCGCTCATCGACATGACCACTCGCGTGACGGCCGGACGCCCGAAGGTTTCGCTCAACTGGTGAGCCCGTCCGCGGCACGCAGCAGGGTCGGCGGTGGGGCGTGTCGGTGATCCTGCCCGTCTTCGCGGGGGCGCGGTTGTCGGCCGTGCCGGTCAGCGGGACTTCCTCGTCGCCCGTTTGCGTGGCGGCGTCAACAGGTCCGCTATCGCCGTGATCGCGGACGGCACCAGGCGATAGTAGGCCCAGACGCCGCGCTTCTCGCGCTCGATCAGGCCGGCCTCGGTGAGGATTCGAAGGTGATGGCTCACGGTCGGCTGGGAGAGGCCAAGCGGCGCGGTGAGGTCACTGACGGACGCCTCGCCCTGCGGGGCGGACTGGATCAGACTGAGCAGTCGCAGTCGTGCCGGGTCGGCGAATGCCTTCAGCACTCCGGCGAGCCGCTCGGCGTCGGCAGGTTTGATTGGCTCGCCGGCAAGCGGCGAGATAGCAGGCATGGCAGTCTTCGCAGTTCCCACGTCCTGCATCGTTGCACAACACCATCGACAGGCTGGCGGAACCGGACCAGTACCCGGTGGTGATCGCGGGGCCGGATGCGAGGAAAGCTCTTCCACGGCCGTGCCCCAGGGCTGGCCACCCAGCTCAGCCCGCCAGCCACGGAAGTGGTCCGGTTTGCGTGAGTGATCCTCGTCGGTCGCGAGGCTCCGCCGAGCAGCCTTTGCGCGTCCCCTTCAGGAATTGGGGGGCGTCCAGCCGTCGATCTCCAGGTCGCCGATGCGGTCAGCGCGGAGCAGGTCGATATCGATGGCTTCCAGTTCCTCCGCGACCTCTACCCATAGCTGCGTCACGGACTCCCACCGCGGTGTCGTGCCTTGGTGGTGCCGGGAGAACTCCACCAGGCATCCGTGCCGCGGACCCTCGCGCAGGTCCATGAACAGGCCGCCCCCGCCCCCGTCGCCGGCGATGGGCAGCCATCGGGGGAGCCAGTACAACTGGGGTAGCAGGGTGCCTGCGGGCTGGGTGTTCTGGCCGGCCACGAACCGTTCCATCTCCTCACGCATGCCCGGTGGACAGACCTCCTGTTGGACCCGCAGGTGCATCCGCCAGCGCTCCAGCGCCATGGACGCGGGGTATGGACTCGATGAGTCAGGGATCAGAGTTCCACTTGGCAGGCCGAGACCGTGCCGGACTCCGTTGGACAGCCCCCACCAGATCCGGAGGTCGGCTGGAAGCGCCACACCAAGGGCGGTCGCGACAGTGTCGATCTCCGCTGCCGTTGCCGGCGGGTTCAGCTCCGCGCGGAATCGGGGGGCAAACCGCGACAGCCAATCCTCGATCCGGTGCCACGCCTGCTCCACCGCCGTGTCGGTACCCATGTTGTGATCAAACCAGGCTGATCCGCCGAGGCGTGTGCGCCCTCGTGCCGGCGGACGCACGAACACGTGCTCGCCACTGTCGTCGAGTACCGGCAACGACCCCGGCCTACGACGCCGCCGTCACCGTCGTGGCCACCATCGCAGCGCCGGATGGCTCGCGGATACGCCGTCGTCGGTCACGGCGGGCGTCATCTCCCGCAGGTGGTGGCGAGCAGGCAGGACGTTCCTGACGCGGATCAAGCGAAATCGCCGCCCGTCTCGTCACGCTGCCGGGCTGACTCGATGATCTCTGCCAACAGAGTTCCCGCGCGCAGGAGAGCGAGTGCGCGCTGGGCGATCGCCTCCAGCCGCGTGTCGAGCGCGGCGACCGAGTGGCTCACCTCGTTGAGGTCCCGGACCGCTGTGATCGCGTTCTGTACGTCTGGAATGCGGTAGCCACCGGCTCGCAGGGCTGCGGTGATGCGTGCTTCCCGGATGGCGGTGAGGGTGTAACGCCGAGCCGTCCCCGATCGCGTGGTGACCCGCTCAGACGCTACCAACCCGACCTGCTCCCAGAAGCGGAGTGTGGACGTCTTGACTCCGAGGGCCTGGGACAGCTCCGTGATGGTCATGGAGTCGCCGTCGACGGGCGCTGCCTCCGTGGTCGCTTCGGCTCGGATGGCCTCCAGCGCGAGACGTGCCGCGAGCGCCTGCTCCCGTTCGTGGTTGAGCCCGGCGTGCAACCCGCAGACCAGCGCCGCTGCCCGGTCGGGCGGCTGCCGGTGAACCTCTCGCATCGCCCGTCGCGCCTCGACAGGACCCACGGCATGAGCGAGGTGGCGATACGCGCGAAGGGCGCGGACGTGCGCTGCGGAGAACTGTCGGTACCCGTTGGGTGACCTGGCCGCAGCGGGGATCACGCCCAGTGCCTCCAGGTCACGCACCTGCTGGGCGGAGTAGCCCGACGCCGCCGCGACGGCTGCGGTGTTCATGGGTGGCGCTTCGCCCCCTCGGTTCATCCGAACCCTCCACTAGCACTTCAAGTACATGCTTGAACCATGAGTATGGAGCGACTTCTCGAGACCATCCGAGCGTTCGACGGGGTACTCGAACTTGCCCCCACCGAGGGCGGCGCGTTCCCGGAGATCGCCTGGGGCGACCACTTCTTCTACTACGCGCCCGATGGCCAGGTGCCACAGCGTGAGCAGCCCTACGCCACCGTCATCACGAAGAACTACCCCGACGATGTCTTGTGCGACCTCGACCGTCCCGATCGTTGGCGGTTGAACATTCACGTCGGCAGGGACGCGTTCGCCGAGCTCACGGGTGAGAGCCCTCGGGCCGAGTCGACAGCGTGGGACTACACCGCCACCGATGTCGTCCTCCCGCACCCGGTGTATCGCGCGCAAGGTTGGGTGTCGATCATCAACCCGGGTGCCAGCACGCACGAGTTGGCAGCCCGCCTCCTGCGTCAGGCGCATGAGGATGCCAAGCGCCGGGCGGAGCGCCGGAGTGCCAGCAGGCAACCAGCCCGTGATGTGGCTCCGGGGGGTCACCGGTGACGCACCGCGACGCGCCCACTCGGCCGAAGGTGGACGCAGGCTTGTCGAGGTGTGTCGCACACGCCCGGTCGCGGACGTCGCAACAGAGACAGGTGTCTCCCGCGCCTGCGCGTCGAAGCTCACCACCGTGCTGAGCCCCACCGTCGCCAGGCGGGTCCGACCGCCCGGTCGCAGGAGCGCCTGGCCCCGCCGAGTCCGCCAGCCCAACAGCACGACCAGCCCGCGCTGTAGCCGATCGACTTGTGTGGTACACCGTACATGTGACGCATGAAGGTGATGTTGCGACGTGGATAGCGGCACTGCCCAAGGTGGAGCTGCACCTGCACCTGGAGGGGTCGCTGCGGCCGGCCACGCTGTTCCAGCTCGCCAAGCGCAACGGCGTCGACGTCGGTGCCACCTCGGCCGAAGAGCTGGCCGAGCGGTACACCTTCAACAACTTCGGCGACTTCGCCGCCTTGTTCTTCGCGGGGCTGTCGGTGCTGCGTACCGCCGACGACTTCACCGACGCGGTGGTCGCGCTCGCCGCCGAGTTGGCCGAGCAGAACGTCCGGTACGCGGAGGTCACCACCACGCCGATCAATCACCATCGACGCGGCGTGGCGCTGGAGGAATACCGTGACGGCCTGGACGAGGGTCGCCGGCGGGCGAGGGACGAGTTCGGCGTGGAGCTGGGCTGGGTGTGCGACATCTCGCGGGAGTCGGAGGACCCGGCATCCGAGTTCACGGTCGGGTTCCTGCTCGGGTCGCAGGCTCCCGACGGCGTGGTCGGGCTCGGACTGGGCGGCGTGGAGGACGGCTTCCCACCGGAGCTGTTCGCGTCGTCATTCGCCCGCGCCAGGGCCAACGGGCTCGCCGCCCTGCCGCACGCCGGCGAGACGGTGGGACCAGACAGCATCTGGGGCGCGGTGCGCGCGCTGGGGGCCGCGCGTATCGGCCACGGCATCCGCTGCCTGGAGGATCCCGCACTCGTCGAGCACCTCGCGACCCACCGGATCCCACTCGAGGTCGCGGTCACCTCGAACACGCGACTGAAGCTGGTCGACGGCGTCGAGCAACACCCGCTCACCGCGCTGCTGGACGCCGGCCTGGTCGTGACGCTCAACACCGACGATCCCGCGTACTTCCGGACCACGTTGACGCAGGAGTTGCAGCTCGCGCACCGGGTGCACGGCGTAGGCCGAGAAACGCTGCTTGACATGCAGTTGGCCGCACTGCGGGCTTCCTACGCGGACAGCGCGACGAAGTCCCGCATCCGCGACGCGCTCGCGGCAGTCTGAACGGGATCCAGCAGTGGTACGCCCACCAGGGCCGGACCGGCCGCTCTACATCCGCATCGCCATGTCGCTCAAGGCACGGATCCTCGCCGGCACCTACCAACCGGCCGCCCGGTTGCCCGGCGAGGAGGAACTCGCCGCCGCCTTCGGCGCGAGCCGCAGCACGATCCGCCAGGCCATCGCGGATCTCCGGCAAGCCGGATACGTCGTCAGCCAGCGTGGCTCCGGCACCTATGTGTGCGCGGAGCTGCCGATCGAGCCGCTGTCACCACGCTCCGGGCCGGTCTACACCGGCTTCCTCGACGACCTCGACGACGAGGCCCACCACGTGCACGAGCTGCACCGCTCACGGCGGTCGGTCACCGCGGACGCGGCGCTCGCCGCACAGCTGCGCATACCGGTCGGCAGCCCGGCCGTCCGCTTCCAGGGCACCCGGGTCCGCGACGGCAGGGTCTACGGCGTCGCCATCGACATCCTTCCACCGCACGTGGCGGACCGTATGGACGCCACCCTGCTCGACCGCTGCCCGACCATCGGTGACGCGATGGAGGCGGTCGGCTACCGGGCCAGGGAGAGCCTCCAGCGTGTCGAGCCAACCGCGTTGGACGCCACGACCGCTCGGCTTTGCAACGGTTCGCCGGACGAACCCGCCCTCGCCGTCACCGGCGTCGCGTACGGCGCCGACGGAACCCCGCTCGACGCCTACACGCTCATCGTCACCCGCGGGTACGGCATCGGTCTCCACCTCGTACGCGCCAGTGAACGGGAAACGCCCTGACAGGGCGTCCCGGGTGGTGAGTGGGGGATGGAACCCTGGTGCGCGGCTATGACGAAGGCGGCCCGCCGGAGCCGCCTCTACCCGCAGCACCGCGATCCTGCCCGGGAACAGGCGACCGGCCGCCGCGAACGCGGCACGAGCTGTCAGTACCGGCCGACAGCGGCCTTCTCGAGAAGAGAGGTAAGGATCTGCTCGGCGTGTGTCCACAACACTGCGCCACCAATCCCCGGCACGACACGGCGACGAGCGCCGGGAATGCGGCTGGTGAGGAACGCCCCGTTGTCAGGCGAGTGGCTGGTGTCCCGCTCGCCGTACCAGATGTCGACGGGAACAGTGATCCTCGCGAGATCGAGTGGCCACCGGCCCATGGCGAGAACCGTATCGCGGGCATAGCCGGCCGCGCCCTGAGCGAAACCCTCCTGCAAAGCTCGGCGGTAGGCCGCCGCGAATTGGGGATCCTGGTACACGGCCAGGTCGCATTCGGGGCTCCCGCTCATCACCATGCCCCACATCGCATCCGGGCCGAGGCCCGCGAAGAACTCCTCGGCGCCGGCCGGGTCGGTCGCTGTCCTGTCGACGAGTTCCCGCAGGTCCGCGGCCAGGGCGGTGGCGAACTCCGGAGCGGCTATCTCATCCGCGCCGGAGACGACAGCCAGCGCGGAGGCGACACCCTGCTCAGCGCAGGCAAGCGCGAATGGCGCCCCCTGCGAGTTCCCGACCACGGGCGGGCGGCCCAGCCCGCGCAGCGCGGCAAGCTGGCGGATGTCGTCGGCGAAGTCGGAGAAGGTCCGACCGGGCGCAGGGGTCGAGACGCCGAGCCCCGGGCGGTCCGTGGAGACAAGACGCACTCCGAGCGCCTCGACGACGTCGGTGCCGAAGCCCAGCCAGCGGCTCGTGGCGGCACCCGGACACAGCAACACCGGCACGCCGTCCGGCGGCCCCCACTCGGCCCACCCGAGTAGCCGTCCGTCAGACAACCGAGTCTCACCGAGCCGGGCGGGAGCTTCGCCGTACACACCCATGATCACCATCATGGCAGGGGACATGTCCCTGTCTCACTCGAATTTCGGGGTATTCCAGGACGGGCGGAGCGACGGGCCGACCCGTCAGCAGCGCAGACGAGCCACGCGGCGAATCCGCTGATCGCCTCGGCCGGCTGATCAGCCTTCGGTTCCCTGGGGTCCCGTCGTTCGGCGTCGCGGTCATCACGGCACCCTCCTCGCCAGCCGCGACGCCCGGTGCGTCAGGCCGAGCATCGTCCGGTCCGCAGACCCGGCTTCCCGCTTCCTGGCTGCGAGGATCGAGGCCGCTGTCTATCCGTGGTCTGGGCCTGGTTGGGCAGTTTGGTGTGCGGTTGTCCCGGGTCTGGTGTGGAGGACTTCGCGGGCCTGTTCGGCGGCGCGGGTGATGCTCTCGCTGATGAAGTCGAGGAAGCGGGCGATGTTCTCCAGGCGGGTGGCGGCGGGGGTGTGGGGGCCGAGGACGGCGACGCCTTGGCGGGCGGTCTCGACGAGTTGGTCGTTGGATCGGGCGCTGGCGATCGTCGCCTGGTAGAAGAGCTCGTCGTCGACGACGTAGCGGTCGCGGCGGCGTTCGTCGCGTTCCCGGCGGACGAGGCTCTGGCCCTCCAGGAAGGCGATCGCTTTGGAGATGGACGCCGGGCTGACCTGGAGACGCTGGGCGAGTTGGGACGCGGTGAGGCTGCCCGCGTCGGTGGTGAACAGGCAGGTCAGCACCCGGGCCGTCATCTTGGGCAGGCCCGAGGCCATGAGGGCGGTGGTGAGCGTCTCCTCGTATTCGGCCACGGCCTCGGCGTCGCGTCCGTGTGGCTGAGGGCTTGGCCCCGACGCACGGGAGGAGGCGGGACCGCGCCGGTGGGCGCGGCGTTCGGTGGCGCGGTGGGCGAGGTCGGCGCGGTAGGCGGTGGGGCCGCCGTTGCGCATCACCTCACGGGTGACCGTCGAGGTGGGACGGTCGAGGCGTCGGGCGATCTCGGCGTAGGGGAGGCTGTCGGCCAGCCCCAGCGCGATCTGCTGGCGTTCCTGCAGGGTGAGCCTGCCTCCCGGCATCGTTGTCTCCTCGGTGATCCTCCGTGGCGGTCCCTGATCTGCCAGACCATAGCGTTCATCTCCATTCATTGCAATGGCCGGGATGGCTAACGTTGCGTTATCGGCAAGTCAGTTGCAACGATATTGCGCCACTCACCTGCTTAAACACGCGGTCCATGCAACGAGGTTGTTGCCTGGATTTGGAAAGCAACGTAGCGTTTCGCATATCAGAAACGACACGTGAGCACGGGAGAGCGCAATGCAGAAGTTCGACACCCCCGCCCCGATCTCCGCCATCCTGGACATCCCCGCCGGACGCGTCCAGTTCATCGCCGCGGACCGCGCCGACACGACCGTCGAGATCCTGCCCGCCGACCCGTCGAAGAGCCGCGACACCAAGACCGCCGAGCAGACCACCGTCGCCTATGCCGACGGCGTGCTGCGGATCCACAGCCCGGAGCCCCAGAACCGGCTCTTCGGCGCTTCGGGATCCCTGGAGGTCACCGTGCAGCTGCCAGCTGGCTCCCGCGTCGAGGCCAGGACCGCCAGCGCCGAGTTCCGCGGCGTCGGCCGCCTTGGCGACGTCGCCTTCGACGGCGCGTACCGCCAGATCAAGATCGACGAGGCCGCGAGCGTGCGCCTCACCGCGATCGACGGCGACGTCGAGGTGGGCCGGCTCAACGGCCCTGCGGAGATCAGCACCGCCAGGGGCGACATCCGGATCGCCGAGGCCGCGCGCGGCACGGTCGTGCTCCGCACCGAGTTCGGCGACATCTCGGTTGCCGCCGCCGCGGGCGTCTCGGCCGCCCTGGACGCCGGCACCGGCCACGGCCGCATCAGCAACGCCCTCAAGAACGATGGCACGGCCGAACTCGACATCCGCGCCACCACCTCCCACGGCGACGTCACCGCCCGCAGCCTCTGAGGGAGCAGACCCAGGACCGCCCGGCCGGCACCACCTGCGATCGAGATCCTGTCGGTCGTCGCCGACGATGCGGCCGTCCGTCCCAAAGGGCCGGCGCGATCCACGCGCAGGCACGGAGAAGTCGTACCAGACCCCTTAGAACCATCGAACACTATGCGCAAGGAGATCCACGGTGGGACAGAGCAACAGCGGCTTCTCCGCAGCAGGGCTACGCACGCTGCGCGACGTGCTGACGCGGCATGTCGAGTCCGGCAGGATTCCCGGGCTCGTCGCCCTGGTCAGCCGGGGCGGCCAGACGCACGTCGAAGCGGTCGGGACGATGCGCCACGACGGTGGCCCGCCGATGCGCCGGGACACGATCTTCCGGATGGCCTCGACGTCCAAGCCGGTCTCGGTCGCGGCGGCGATGGTCCTGCTCGACGAGTGCCGGCTGCGGCTGGACGACCCGGTGCAGCAGTGGCTACCCGAACTGGCCGACCGGCGGGTGTTGACGCGCGTCGACGGCCCGCTGGACGACACCGTCCCGGCGCGGCGGCCGATCACCGTGCGGGACCTGTTGACCTCCACGTTCGGGCTCGGCATGGACATGACCGCACTGGGCACGCCGATCATGAACGCGATCTTCGAGCAGGGACTCACGCCCAACCTGCCGGAGCCGATGCCCGAGCCGGATGAGTGGTTGCGTCGCCTCGGCGCGCTTCCGCTGATGCACCAGCCCGGAGAACAGTGGCAGTACCACATCAGCAACGACCTGCTCGGCGTGCTCGTCGCCAGGGTCACCGGCCAGCCGTTCGAGACGTTCCTGCGGGAACGTATCTTCGACCCGCTGGGGATGGCCGACACCGGCTTTCACGTGCCCGCTGACAAGATCGACCGGCTGCCGCCCCTCTACGCCCCCGACCCGCGGACCGGCGAGTTCCACGTGTGGGACGAGGCCGAAGGCGGACGCCACAGCCAGCCTCCGGCGTTCCCGGGCGGCGGCGGTGGGCTGGTCTCCACCGCCGACGACTACCACGCCTACTTCCAGATGCTGCTCAATCACGGCAGGCACGGCAGCGAACGGATCCTGTCCCGGCCCGCGGTCGAGCTCATGACCACCAACCGCCTCACGCCCGAGCAACAGGCCACCCGAGACGCCATGGCCCGCAACAATGTCCACATCTCGCACGGCCAAGGGCAGCACGGCGGCTGGGGCTTCGGCATGGCGGTGCGCACCTACCGCGGTGACTACGCCTCCGTGGGTCAGTTCGGCTGGGACGGCGGAAGCGGCACCGCGACCTACGCCGACCCGGCCAAGCAGCTCACCGGAATCCTGCTCACCCAGGTCGGGATGTCCGTCCCGGATCCGGCGCGGCTCATCCACGACTTCTGGACCACGCTCTACCAGGCAATCGACGACTGACAGCCAGCCAGCACCCGGTTCGCCCGGCCCGGCACGTACGCCCAGTTCACGACCGCCCGACGGGCGGCGGCCGAGCGTCGAGTCTGCGTGTCTTCCCGACCCGTTGACTCGCGCTCGGTCGCGGGCGCGCCGTCAGCCGGCCACCAGTGTGGGCACCGGTCGTGGCGTCGGTCGCGCATCCGCGACCGATGCCTGCCGGCCGCTCCGATCGGCCCACCCGGCATCGAGTAGGCGCACCTCGACGCCCTTCTCGGTTGCTGCCGACATCAGCTCGGCAACGAGGGCCCAGCCCGCGGCGTCGACCTGCGCCTGGCGCAGGTCGATCGTCAGTCGACGGGCCGGCATGGCCAGCGCGGTAGCCACAACGGCCCGCACATCGGCCGCCGACGACGCGTCGACAGGGCCCTCGACGCACACCCATCGGTGCCCGGTGAAAGCGGGCAGCATCGTGATCGCGAACGACATCAACACCCTCCTCACCCACCATCGACGAGCCGCTGAGCGACGTAGGACCGCCGGCACCGGCGACGGTCGTGAGCCTGCGACACCACTGATCGTTTTAGCACTCGAAGTCGTGGAGTGCTAGTCGTTGTGACGGACGTCGAGCACGGGACAGCGGCCCGCGCCCCGCGCTCTACCTGGCCATGGGGGACATCGGGATGACACGTTCATCCGCGACTGCTGGCGCGCCGGCTGAAGCAGAAGGTCGCGCGGGTGGGTCCCTGCCGAACGCCGGCCCGGTTTGGCGGGTGGCCGCACGAGCGCGCTGCCGGGTGGGTCTGCCGATCCATCTCGCGCGAATGCCGTGTCCGGCTGAGGTGCTCGACCAGGAAAGGGTTTGAGCAGCCGTTGCTCGGTGCCTCTCCAGGGCAGGCCACCTACGTCGCTGTCTCGGCGGCTGATCCGGGTGCCGCCACTGGCGTGGGGCTGCCGGTCAGGAGGCAACCTCCCCGCGGGAGCGGGGCCTGGCGCGTACGTGCATGCGTTCCCCCTGGCGGCCGAACAGGTTGAGGACCTCCACTGGGGATTCGCCCGTGGTGCCGAACCAGTGCGGCAGGCGGGTGTCGAACTCGGCCGCCTCGCCCGGCTCCATGACCAGGTCGTGGTTCGCCACGATGAGCCGCAGACGTCCGGACAGGACGTACAGCCACTCGTAGCCCTCGTGCGTGCACAGCTCGGGCCGGTTCTGCTCGGCCGGAATGACTGACTTCCAGGCCTGCAGCGGACCTGGTTGGGTGGTCAGGGGGACCACCGTGCGGCCGTTGCGGATGCGGGGCGTGCAGCGGATCCGCGGATCGCCGACCTCCGGCGCCCCGACCAGCTCGTCCAGCGGCACCTGATGGGCCTGCGCGATCGGCAGTAGCAGCTCCAGGCTCGGGCGGCGCTGGCCCGACTCCAGGCGCGACAACGTGCTCTTGGAGATGCCGGTGGCCTCCGCCAACGCGGACAGAGTCACGTTGCGCCGGGCGCGGATGCGTCTGAGGCGAGGGCCCACCTGGGCCAGGGCAGTGGCGATCGTTGACTGCTTGTCCATGCCCCCATCTCACCTCGCGTGTTCCAGAAATGGCAACAAAAGTTGTCGGTTCAGGGCCGGGTGCGCACCATCGAGCCCGGAGGTGATCGTCATGATCAACGCAAGGAACGACCAGCTCAACGACCAGCGTGCTGACCACGGCGGGGCCTATGACGTGGTGGTTGTCGGTGCCGGTGCGGCCGGCCTGAACGCCGCCCTACTCCTCGGGCGTGCCCGCCGCGAGGTCGCGGTGGTCGACGTCGGCGAGCCGCGCAACGCGCCCGCCTCGCACATGCACGGCTTCCTCTCCCGCGACGGCCTGCCCCCCGCCGCCCTGCTGGAACTCGGCCGCGCCGAGATCGCCCGGTACGGCGTCCGGCTCATAGCGGGGCGGGTGGACCAGATCGACCACGGCTACTACGTCCGCATGGTGGGCGGGCCGGTGCTCACAGCCCGCCGCATCCTGGTCGCGACGGGACTGCGGGACGAACTGCCCGACATTCCCGGCCTGCGCGAGCGGTGGGGTAAGGATCTGCTCCACTGCCCGTACTGCCACGCCTATGAGGTGCGCGAACAACCCCTGGCCGTTCTTGGCACCCACCCGGGGGCAGTGCACCAGGCCCTGCTGGTGCGGCAGTGGAGCGACGATGTCGTCTTCTTCGCGCACACGCTGGACGTGACGCCTCAGGATCGGGATCGGTTGGAGGCGCGTGGCGTGCGCATCGTCGAGGGCGAGATCAAGCAGCTCGTCGTCGACGGGGGCCGGCTGCGCGGCGTGGAAATCGCCGGCGGCCTCGTTGTCCCCCGGACCGCCGCCTTCGTCTTTCCCCGCATGGTCCCCCGCGACGAGCTACTGACCCGGCTGGGCTGCGCCAAGGACGACAACGGCTGGGTCGCCACCGACCGTACCGGCCGCACCAGCGTTCCCGGCGTGTGGGCCGCCGGCAACGTCATCGACCCGCGCGCGCAGGTCATCGCCGCCGCGGGCATGGGCTCGGCCGCCGCGTTCGCCATCAACACGGACCTGCTGGACGAGGACGTCGAGCGCGCCGTCGAGCAGCGCCGCGCCCTGACGGTCAGCCAATAGCCCACCCGCCCCTTACCCGTCCGACCCGACCC
>NZ_JBPQTP010000084.1:0-29184 GCF_051386395.1 Micromonospora sp. URMC 106 | reverse complement strand
CGGCGCAGACGGTGCAGGTGTCGGCGTACCCGGACCACTACGCGCAGTGGGAGCAGCAGGCCGCCGACCTCGTCGCCGAGCACTGGAACAGCTGACCCACACAGACATTGCACGCAAGGGGGACCGCCGGCCGGCACCTGTCACGGGTGCCGGCCGGCGGCACATCTCCAGCACGAGCCGCCGGCCGCCCGAGGAAAGAGGGCCGGTGCGGGAACACCGGCGGCTGTCGGCTGGTTCAATGAGGTGTCGGTGTGCCCAGTGTCCCCGGGCCTCACCTGAAATGCCTTCGCGGAATACCGTTCGGCTGGAGCCGCGTCGCGCCACGCGCCGAGAGGCGACCTGCACACCGGCACCCAGCGCCGCCCCCGGACCGACCGGCCCGGGGGCGGCGCTGTCTCGTCGTACTCCTGCCACGGCGACGGTGGGGCACCGTGGATACCGAGTACCGCCAGCCTCGTGCGCGGGGCGGCCCGGGGCACGGGGAGGCGCGCGGGAGGGAAGAATGGTCCGCGTGAGCGTGGAGCGGGAGTGGCGTGATCAGCCGGGTGCGGTCGTACTGCCGAGTGGCGCCGTCGTGCGCGGGCGTCGGATCGCCGACGCGGCGTCGCCCGCCGACTTCGCCCTGTTGCTGGCGCCGGGGCCGGTACCGGCGTGGCCGCACCGGCGGATCCGGTGGCCGGACTTCTGGGTGCCGGTCGACCGGGCCGACGCGGTCGACGCGCTGACCGAGGCGCTGCGTCGCGCCCGGGACGGCGAGCGGGTCGAGGTGGCCTGCAAGGGCGGCACCGGACGCACGGGGACGGCGCTGGCCGGGTTGGCGATCCTCGACGGGATGCCGCCGGAGCGGGCCGTGGACTGGGTGCGCGCCGCCTACCGGCCGCGGGCGGTGGAGACCCCCTGGCAGCGCCGCTGGCTGCGCCGCCTCGCCTGACCCGGCGTGCCCCGCGTCGCGCCCGCGCGTGGGCTGGGGTGGTGGTTGTGGTGCGCGTCATTGACGGGGTTTGCGCAGCTCACGGCGGGTAAGAGGGGCACCTCCGAACTTCGAGGCAGGTATCAGCACCATGGCTCCACCCCGCATCCCCGTCCGCTACCACGGTGTGCACCGCGCGGCCGCGCGCCCGGTCCCGGCGATCGCCCGCACGGTCGCGGCGCTGGCCGTTCTCGTCGTGCTCGCCACGCTCTTCCTCGACGCCCTGCTGATCACCGTCGGGCTGCTCACTCCGGTCGCCGCCTCGGCGTCGCCGCTGCGGCGCTGGCTGAGCCGGCTGGCGGCCCCGTCGGCGCGGGCCGTCCCCGCGTCCGGACGCTGACGGCCGCGAACCCGGTGCCGTCCCGCGCGCCGGGCGCGTGAGGTGCCCTGGTCCCGGCGCGGGCTCGCGGCACCGGGACCGGGGCACGTGGGGCGCTCAGCGGTCGACGTACTCGCGCAGGTGGCGGGCCGTCAGGGTGTCGCCGTGGGCCACCAGGTCGGCCGGGGTGCCGGTGAACACGATCCGGCCGCCGTCGTGCCCCGCACCGGGCCCGAGGTCGATCAGCCAGTCGGCGTGCGCCATGACCGCCTGGTGGTGCTCGATGACGATGACGGTGTTGCCGGCGTCCACGAGCCGGTCCAGCAGCGCGAGCAGTTGGTCCACGTCGGCCAGGTGCAGGCCCGTGGTCGGCTCGTCCAGTACGTAGGTGCTCGCACTGTCGGCCATGTGGATGGCCAGCTTGAGCCGCTGGCGTTCGCCGCCGGAGAGGGTGTTGAGCGGCTGCCCGAGGGTGAGGTAGCTCAGCCCGACGTCGAGCAGCCGGTCGAGGATGACCCGGGCCTGGCCGGTGGGGAAGAAGTCCCGGGCCTCGGTGGCGGACATCGCGAGCACCTCGCTGATGTTCTTCCCGCGTAGCTGGTAGGTGAGCACCTTCGGGGTGAAGCGCCGGCCCTCGCAGTCCTCGCAGACCGAGGCGACGCCGGCCATCATGGCCAGGTCGGTGTAGACCAGCCCGATGCCCTTGCAGGTCTGGCAGGCGCCCTCGGAATTGGCGCTGAACAACGCCGCCTTGACCCCGTTGGCCTTGGCGAACGCGGTGCGGATCGGGTCCAGCAGGCCGGTGTAGGTGGCCGGGTTGCTGCGCCGGGAACCCCGGATCGGGGACTGGTCGACGACCACCACGCCGTCGCGGCGGTGCAGCGAGCCGTGGATCAGCGAGCTCTTGCCGGAGCCGGCCACGCCGGTGACCACCGTCAGTACCCCGAGGGGGATGTCGACGCTGACATCGCGCAGGTTGTGCAGGTCGGCGTGGCGGATCGACAGGTGGCCGGACGGGTGGCGTACCTGTTCGCGCAGGCGGACCCGGTGGTCGAGGTGGCGGCCGGTGAGGGTGTCCGAGCGGCGCAGGCCGGCGACGTCGCCGGTGTAGCAGATCCGGCCGCCGGCGGTGCCCGCTCCGGGGCCGAGGTCGACCACGTGGTCGGCGATCGCGATCGTCTCCGGCTTGTGCTCGACGACCAGCACCGTGTTGCCCTTGTCGCGCAGGCGCAGCAGCAGGTCGTTCATCCGGGCGATGTCGTGCGGGTGCAGGCCCACGGTCGGCTCGTCGAAGACGTACGTGACGTCGGAGAGGCTGGAGCCGAGGTGCCGGACCATCTTCACCCGCTGCGCCTCTCCGCCGGAGAGGGTGGCGGACTCGCGGTCGAGGCTCAGGTAGCCCAGGCCGATCTCGACCAGCGATTCGAGCAGGTCGCGCAGGTTGCCGATGAGCGGGGCGACCGACGGGTCGTCGATCGCGCGGACGAAGTCGGCCAGGTCGCTGATCTGCATGGCGGAGCACTCGGCGATGTTGCGGCCGGCGATCCGGGAGGACAGCGCCGCCTCGTTGAGCCGCGCGCCCCCGCAGGCGGGGCAGGTGGTGAACGTGACCGCCCGGTCGACGAACGCGCGGATGTGCGGCTGCATCGACTCGCGGTCCTTGGCCAGGTAGAGCCGGCGTACCTTGACCGCGAGGCCCTCGTACGTCCAGTTGTTGCCGCCCACCTTGATCTTGGTGGCGGGCTTGTGGAGGAAGTCCTCCCACTGCTGCGGCGTGTAGTCCTGGAGCTTGACGTCCGGGTCGAACAGGCCCGAGTTGACGATGGTCTGCCAGTACCACGAGTCGACGGCGAAGTTGGGCACCGTGATCGCGCCGTCGTTGAGGGAGCGTTCGACGTCGACCATCTCGTTGACGTCGAGGTCGGAGGTCCGGCCGAGTCCCTCACAGGTCGGGCACATGCCCTCGGCCAGGTTGAAGCTGAACGCGCCGGCCCCGCCGACGTGCGGGGTGCCGAGCCGGCTGAACACGATCCGCAGCATCGCGTACGCGTCGGTGGCGGTGCCGACGGTGGAACGGGAGTTGGCGCCCATCCGCTCCTGGTCGACCACGATGGCCGGGGTCAGGTTGCGCAGCGAGTCGACGTCGGGCCGGCTCAGGCTCGGCATGAACGACTGGAGGAAGGCGCTGTAGGTCTCGTTGATCAGGCGCTGTGACTCGGCGGCGATGGTCCCGAAGACCAGCGAGGACTTCCCCGACCCGGAGACCCCGGTGAAGACGGTCAGCCGGCGTTTGGGGATGTCGACGGAGACGGCGGCGAGGTTGTTCTCCCGCGCTCCGCGTACCTCGATCATGTCGTGACTGTCGGCGGCGGAGCGTGCTGGCTGCTGCATGCGAACCCTTCGAAGGTCGGGGGCGGGTCGTCCCGCCGGACTGCTGCCACCGGGTCACCCATCCTTCCGTACACCATACGGTACGCCGTACGGCGAACGGGAGCAGGGAGGTGCCCGGGGCGGGCGGCCGGATCCCTCTGGCCGCCTTCAATCGTCTCATTGAACTGCCCGTAGAGCGTTTCGCCGCCACTCGTGCGGAGGAGCTCGCCGAGAGACAGGCAAAGTCTCAAATCCCGTCCAGGGTGGTCGAACTCCGGAGGTCCTTCTGGGGTTGATCACGCTGCCTGGGCGGCGGAGGACTCTTCCTGGTGGTGTGGACCATCGCGGCGTAACGGGCGTACAGGTCGAGCACGCGCTGGGCCTTGGGGCGGAACTGCGGGTCGGTGATGAAGATCCAGTCCGGGGTGAGCACCTCGCCCTGGACCTCCGGCCATGGGTGCGCCGGAGGAGCAGAAGTCTCAGAAGGTCACGGTGATCTTCCCTGCCAGGTTGCCTTGGAGGAAGCGTTCGTGTGCGGCCTGGATCTCGTGCAGGCCGAAGGTGGAGTGCACACGCAGGTGCAAAGAGCCGCGGTCGACGAGCTTGGTGAGCTCGTTCAGTCCCGCGCCATCCTCCCGCACCTGGTTGACGGTGGTACGGACGCCGCGTGAGGACAGGTCGGGGGCCGGCCCGGCTTGGGTGGCGATCGACGCATACCGGCCGCCGTCAGCCACAGCCTCGGTTACGAAAGCCCCGAAGGTGTCGAAGACCGCGTCATAGCTGCGCTCCTGAAGATCGCGGCTGTCGGTGGTGACGAGGCCCGCGCCGTGGCCATGGGCGAACGCGACCTGCGCGTCCCTGGAGACCAGAGCGTCGACTTCGACGCCGCGTGCGCGAGCGATCTGCAGTGCCAGCCCTCCAACTGCACCTGCGGCACCGGCGACCAGCAGCCGCTCCCCAGCAGACACCGCAAGCCAGTCCAGCGTCTGCAGGGCCGTCAGCCCGGCAAGCGGCAGGGTGGCTGCCTCGACCAGGCTGACCGCCTCTGGCGCGGCGGCTACCGCCTGCGCCGGAAGCGCGACCAGATCGGCCCAGGTTCCCCGGCCGGAGCTGAGCTGGTGCGACATCGCGATGACGCGTTTCCCGGCGCGCAGACCGCTGCTGCCGCCGTCGACCACGATGCCTGCCAGGTCCCATCCAAGCGTCATCGGCAGCGGCGGTGTTCCCTCGCCGATGGCGCCCTCCCGCGTCTTGTCGTCGACCGGATTGATGCTGGTCGCGACTGTCCGGATCACCACCTCCTCAGGACCTGGTTCAGGCTGGGGAGCCTCGACGAGACTGAGAACGTCGGGTGTGCCGAAGCGATCGATCTGGATGGCACGCACGGGAGAGCCCTTCACACGACTGCTGCTGACGGGATGGTGTAACACCTTCAGCGATCACGGGATTCCCACGCACGCAACCCGTTCCACAGTCGACCCCTTAAGAACTCACGAGGCTGACCACTGAGCATTGGCCGTCGTGCCGGTCGCCACCGGTTTGTCGACGAGGGTGGTGGTGGGCCTCGGCGTGATGCCCGTCGGCGGCCGGCGAACGCGCCGCCGACGGGCGGTCGTGGTCGAGCGGGTGTCGCGGCCGGGTGCGTGGCCGCCGGTGTCCGGCCGGGCGCGCCGTCGAGGTGGGCGCTCCCGCACAGATAAGGGCCGCGACCGTAAATCTCGCCAGGCGAGGCCAAGGCGCGTCGATTCCCTTGTGTTATCCCTTCGCGTGGTTGACCATCGATGGGTCGGGATTTACGGTGATGACCGTAAATCGCAGAAGGGATTGCCTATGCCTCTCCAGCAGCGTCGCCGCCTGGCGTCGGTCGCCATCCTGGCCACCCTGGTCGCCACCGCAGCCGTGCCGGGTGCGCCTGCCGTGGCCGCCGCGCCGACCGAGACCCTCGTCGGCGTGCCGCACCACAACCTGGCGATCTACGGGGCGACCTTCGGCTCCACGCCGGCCGGCGACTACGCGTACGCCGTGGCGCGCGGGACCACAGGGGTGCTCAACGTCATCGACACCCGGACCGCGACCGTGGTGCGGGCCCTGCCGCTGCCCGGCGCCGGCGGGTCGTGGGGCGGAACCGTCACCCCCGACGGCACCGCCTACATCGGCGCCGACAGCAAGTTGTTCCGTTACCGACCCGGCGCCGACCACGTGGAGGACCTGGGCTCGCCGGCGCCGGGGGAGACCACGACGTGGCGCCTGGCGAACGACGGGGAGCGGGTCTTCGTCGGCACCTTCCCCACCGGCAAGGTCTACTCGTTCCACCACCGCACCGGCGCCGTGCGCGACTACGGCCAGATCTGGCCGGGCGAGCAGTACGTGCGCAGCATCGGCGTCGCCAACGGCAAGGTCTACGCGGGCCTGGGCACGGTGGCCCGGCTCGTCGAGGTCGACATCGAATCCGGCGAGCGACGCGAGATCCCGCTGCCCGAGCAGTATCGCGCCGAGCAGTTCGTCTACGACCTCGACGTACACCAGCACACGCTCTTCGCCCGGCTCGCCAACAGCAACCGGGTGCTGGTGCACGACCTGAAGGCCGGCCGGTGGATCGCCGAACTCGGTACCGCCGCCGGCCTGAACTTCTCCCCGCCGGACGCGAAGAAGAACGTCTACTTCGGCTCGTCGGCCGGCCACCTGATGGCCTACAACCTGGACACCGGGACGCTCACCCCGACCGGCTTCACCGGGTTCGGCACCGCCCGCGGATTCGGCTGGGCGCACCTGGCCGACGCGGAGTGGCCCGGCAGGACGCTCGTCACGATCAGCCTGAGCGGCAACCTGTCCTACTACAACCCGCAGACCGGCGCCAAGAAGGTCGTCTCCGCCGGGGTCAAGGGGCTCCCCGCCCAGTTGCAGACGATCGAGGCCGGCCCGGACGGCAGGATCTGGTCCAGCGCCTACCCGAGCGGCGGGATCACCTCCTACGACCCCGTGACCGGTGCCTTCAGCGAGAACCCCGGGGCGCTGGGCCAGGCCGAGGGGCTGCTCTCGTACCGGGGCATGATCTACGCCGGCGTGTACCCGGGGGCGAACCTGTTCGAGCTCGATCCGGCCAGGCCCGTCGTACGCGGCAGCAACCCGCGGCAGTTCGGGTCGCTCGGCACCGACCACCAGGACCGGCCGTTCGCCGTCACCGGGGTCGGCGACCGCGTCGCCTTCGGCACGATCCCCGAGTACGGCCAGCTCGGCGGCGCGCTGGCCCTCGTCGACCCCGCCACCGGGGCGAAGGAGGTGTACCGCGACGTCGTGCCCGAGCAGAGCGTCACCGCCCTGGCCACCGTCGGGAACCTGGTGCTCGGCGGCACCGGGATCTGGGGTGGACTCGGCGTCGCCCCGACGCGGACGGAGGCGAAGCTCTTCCTCTGGGACCCGGCGACCCGGACGAAGGTCTGGGAGGGCACCGCGATCCCCGGCGCCAAGGCGATCACCAGGCTGATCGTGGCGCCGGACGGCCGGATCTGGGGATCGACGGTCGGCACCCTCTTCGAGTTCGACCCGGTGAGCCGGACCGTGGTCGGCACGGTGGAGGTGGAGCCGTTCGACTGGAACGTCAGTCACGTCTGGCGCAGCGACCACCTGGCGGTCGCGCCGGACGGCGCGGTGTGCGGCAACTTCCGTACCACGGTAGCCTGTGTGGACCCCGACACCCTGTCGGTGCAGAAGCTGGCCACCGGGATCAGCGACGTCTGGACCATGGACGCGGCCGGCGTCATGTACTACGCCCGAGGCGGTGAGCTGTACCGGCTCACGCGGTGAGTCGGTGGCCGGGCGGGCAGGCTGCTGCGGCTGCGCGCCTCGGGGGCGCTGCACGACCACCCGCGCCACCGCGACCCGACTCTGCCGGGCTGACTCAGCGCAGCACCAGCAGGTCGAGGTGGTCGACGACCGGGCCGCTCGCCGCGTCGGCCGCGGCCCGGAGCCGGGCCAGGCCGTCGGCGTACTCCTCGTCGGTGATCAACTGGAGCGGGGTGTGGGCCCGGCGGTCGAGGCGCTCCGCGAGCTCCGCCAGCGAGGCGGCGGTGGTCTGGGCGACCGGCTCGACGCTGCTCACGGGGAACCCGGCCGCCGCGAACGCCGAACGCACCCGCGCCAGGTCGGGGTAGCGCCGCAGCACCCGGACGGCCTCGGGAAACCAGTGGAACAGGGCGATCCGGTGGTGTCGGCCGGGGAACGGCGAGCGGATCAGCACCGGTGCGCCCGGGCGCAGCACCCGCCGCAGCTCGCGGGCCGCCGCGTCCAGGTCGGGCACGTGGTGGATCATCGTGGACAGCCAGGCGGCGTCCATCGTCGAGTCGCGCAGCGGCAGCGCGGCCGCGTCCCCGGCGAGCAACGGCCGGTGGGCGGCGTGGGAACGCATCGCCGCGGCGGGCTCCACCGCCACCACCCGCACGCCGAACCAGTCGGTGAAGGCGCCAGCCCATGCCCCCGTGCCGGCGCCGAGGTCGAGCACGGTCGTGCCGGCCCGCCGGCGCAGGTGCTGTCCGACCGCGTGCCGCCACCGGTCCAGCCCGCTGCGCGGCAGTTCCCGGCTGGCCGCGAAGGCGGCCGCGTCGGTGTCGTCGTAGGAGATCAGTGCCACGGCCATCACCTCGCCACCGTCGCCGGGACGTCCGGGCGATCGTGATCCGGTTCTAGTCGGTGGGGCCGCCGCAGGCAACGGCTTGTGAGCCAACCGACGCGGCGGGCCCGCGGCCGACCGGGACGCGGGCTGCGCGACCGACGCGCGCCGGGCGGCCGGTCACCGCACGAGCGCCGCCAGCACCAGCAGGGTGCACGCCGTCTCGACCAGCCCCACCCGCTTCGGCGTGAGCCGGTGTCCGGGCAGCAGGGCGGCCCGGGCCAGCAGCACCGCGAAGACCACGGCGACCGGCGCCGGCGCCCAGAGCGCGGCGGCGAGCACGGCGACGGCGTGGTACGCCCACGACGCCCACCGGTAGGCCGCGCTGTCCCGCTCGCGGATCATCGTCTTGACGTACAGGACCGTGCCGACCAGGTAGCCGAGCGCCACCACCGTCACCGCGGCGACCCGGGCCGGCGGCACCTCGGCCACCGTGGCGACGGCGAACCCCAGCAGCCCGCACTGCCCCACGAAGGCGAGGTCGTTGACGAGCGCCCGGTCCCGGCGCCGGCGCGCGTAGCCGGCGTTGACGGCGGCCAGGACGCCGTAGAGCGGCGCGTACGCCAGGACCGCCGGCCGGGCGGCCAGCACGGGCACGGCGCACAGCACGGCGGCGACGCCGTACGCGGTCAGCTGCGGGCGTACCCGGCGGAGCCGGCGGGTCTTGACCGCCTGGAGCAGGAAGTACGACAGCGGGTAGGCCGCGAGCGCCGCCCCGAGCAGGGGCACGTGCAGCGGGCGCGGGCCGGTGACGGTCACCGCCGCCAGGACGGGCAGCAGCAGCATCGCCCAGGCGCCGTGCTGCGGCGGCACCCAGCCGGGTGATCGGCGCCCGGCCCGGGTGCGGGCGCTGGGGGGCACGGGCCGCCCGTCCGCGCTGCGGTGTGCCGGGACGGTGGTCACGGCCGCGGGGTCACGGTGAGCAGGACGGCGGCGTCCGTCACGGCGTGCAGCGCGTGTCGCCGCGGCGGAATCACCACGAGGTCGCCGGGGCGGCCCTCCCACGACTCGTCGCCGGCCACCAGGCGCACCTGTCCCTGGAGCACCTGCAGAGTCGCCTCGCCCGGGCTGTCGTGCTCGTCGAGGCAGCGGCCACCCCGGAGGGCGAGCAGGGTCTGCCGCAGCCGGCGGTCCCGGCCGCCGTGCAGGTTGCGGGCGCTGCGTCCGCTGTCGGCCTGCCGGGCGGCGGCGAGTTGCTCGTCGGCGAGGCGGGTCAGCGAGAGGGCTTCCATGGGGGCGTCCTTCCGGGCCGGGGATCGCGCCGGTGTGCGGGGCGGGGCCGTCGGTGCGGCGGTGCCGTCGCGCAAACCGGAAGATCCTTTACCGCTTTCGGTTGCCAGCCTCCGCGCCGGGCCCGCCCGACGGCAGGGCCGATGGTCCCGGAACGTGGGTGGCCCGCGTCGCACCGCGCCGGCAGATCCATCCGTCCGCCGCCGTCACGCCGGCCGCCGGAGCATCGGCAAGCCGCCCCGCACGTCGGATCCTGCCGGTTAGGGTGCGGGCATGAAGGTTCGGCTGCTGGCGGCCACGGCGACCGCCGTCATCCTCGCCGCCGGCGTGCCCGCCCCCGTGGCGGCTGCCCCGACCGGGCGTACCGCCGTCGCGACGGCGTCCGCCGCGGTGCCGCCGACGCCGTGCCCGCGGGCGCCCGCCCCGAAGGTGTCTCGCCCGCCGCGCCCGTCGCCGCCGCCGGCCGTGCCCGGGGAGCGGGCCGTGGGCGGACCGGCGCTGGCCACCGCCGGCCTGGTCGTTCCCGCCGCGGCGCCGCGACCGCCGGCGGTCACCGCGACCTCGTGGCTGGTCGCCGACCTGGACACCGGTCAGGTGCTGGGCGGCTGCGGCCCGCACGAGCACGCCACCCCGGCCAGCGTGCAGAAGCTGCTCCTGGCGGCCACCATGCTGCCCCGGCTCGATCCGGCGCAGGTCGTCACCGTCACCGACGGCGACATGGACATCGAGCCGGGCTCCTCCGCCGTCGGGCTGGTCGCCGGCGGCCGCTACCGCATCGAGACGGTCTGGCTCGGGCTGCTGCTGCAGTCCGGCAACGAGGCGGCCAACGTGCTGGCCCGCCTCGGCGGCGGCCCGGACGGGATGGCGGGCGGCGTGCGGGCGATGAACGAGGAGGCGCACCGGCTCGGCGCGCTGCAGACCCACGCGGTGACCCCGTCCGGCCTCGACGGGAAGGGGCAGTTCACCAGCGCGTACGACCTGGCGCTGATCGCCCGGGCCTGCTTCGCCGATCCCACCTTCCGCCGGTACGCGCTGACCGAGACCCACCGCATCCCCGCCCAGCCGGCGCAGCGGACCAAGGGCTTCGAGATCCAGAACGAGAACCAGCTCATCTACCGCTACCCCGGGGCGCTCGGCGGCAAGACCGGCTTCACCGACCTCGCCCGGCACACCTACGTCGGGGCGGCCGAGCGGGGCGGCCGCCGGCTGGTGGTGACGCTGCTGGGCGCCGAGCCGCAGCCCGCGCGCGGCTGGGAGCAGGGTGCCGCGCTGCTCGACTGGGGCTTCTCGCTGCCCCGGAACTCCGCCGTCGGTCGACTGGTCGAGCCGGGGGAGCTGATCGCCTCGGCGGCCGCCACGCCGCCCGCGCTCGCCGCGACCGGCGACCCGCGCCCGGCGGCGGCCAGCGGGCCGCTCGAGGACGGACTGGTGCGACGGTGGCCCGCGGCCGTGCTCGCGGCGGCCGTACTCGGGCTGGCGACGCTCGCGCTGCTCTGGCGGCGTCGGTCGGGGCGGCGCCGGACGCCCTGACGCGGCCGGCGGCCCGCGCGCTGCCGGGTGTGCCGCGTGCGGGACGGATCGACAACCGGCGACCAGCTCCATAGACTCCGGTCTTTCTGGTGCCACACGTCCAGGAGGACCCACGTGTCGAGCGATCCCCGACCGCACCCCGTCACACCGTCGAGCGCGTCACCCCGCCGACCGGCCCGCACGCTGACCCGCCTCGCCGGGGTGGCCCTGGTGGCGGGCGCGCTGGTGACCGGCGGCGGTGCCGCGGCGGTGGCCGCGCCCGCCGTCTCCCCGGTCGAGGCGCCGACCGGCTCGGCGGCGCACCCGCGGGTCACCCCCGGGCCCTGCGCCTACACCCAGACGCCCGAGGAGCCGGCCGCCCGGCCGGTTCCGCTGCCGCCCGACCCGAGGCGTACGCCCGACCGGGGCACGGTGCGGGTGACGCTGCGGACCAGCCAGGGGCCGATCGGGCTGACCCTCGACCGCGAGGCCGCGCCGTGCACCGTGCAGAGCTTCCTGCACCTGGTGCGGCACCGCTTCTACGACCGGACCTCCTGCCACCGGCTCACCGCGTACCCGACCCTGAAGGTGCTCCAGTGCGGCGACCCGTCCGGCACCGGCTCGGGTGGCCCGGGTTACCGTTACCTCGACGAGTTGCCCACCGACCTGCCGCCGGCCCCCACCGACCCGACGGGCGTGCGCCGGCTCTACGCCCGCGGCACCCTCGCCATGGCCAACGCGGGCCCGGACACGAACGGCAGCCAGTTCTTCCTGGTCCAGTCCGACTCGGCGCTGCGCCCCAACTACACGGTCTTCGGCTCGATCGACGCCGCCGGCCTGGCCACCCTCGACCGGATCGCCGCCGGTGGCATCGCCCCCACGGCCGAGAACCCGGCGCCGGTCGACGGCGCGCCCGCCCTGCCGGTGGACATCCAACGGGCGGTTCGGCACCACCACCGCCACTGACCGTTCGCGCCGTCCCCGTGCGAGCGGGCGGGGACGGCGCGGGCACCGGGTTCCCCCGGCGCCGCCCGGCCGGGTCGGCCGCGCGCCGGGGCGCCGGGGCGCGTGCTGTCGCCGGCCGCGCGCCGAAACTTTCGGGCCGCTTACCGGGAACGTCCGGGCGGGGCGGCCGGTGCTCCGGCACCCGTCACGGCCGGCGTGGCGGGGCCGAGCTGTCCCGCACGACGAGGTGGGTGGCGAGCTCCACCCGGGGGGAGTCGATGCCCTCGCCCTGGGCCAGCCGCAGCACCGTCCGGGCGGCCAGCCGGCCCATCTCCACCAGCGGCTGCCGGACGGTGGTCAGCGGGGGTGAGGCCCAGCGGGCCTCGGGCAGGTCGTCGAAGCCGACGACGCTGACGTCGTCGGGGATCCGCAGCCCTCGGCGGCGGACGGCCTCGTAGACGCCGAACGCCATCTGGTCGCTGGCGGCGAAGATGGCCGTCGGGGGCTCGTCGAGGTCGAGCAGCGCCGCCCCGGCGGCGAAGCCGGAGGCGTGGTAGAAGTCGCCGGGACGCACCAGCGCGTCGTCCACCGGCACCCCCGCGGCCTCCAGTCCGGCGCGGTAGCCGTCCAGGCGCGCCCGGCTGCACAGCAGGTGGGTGGGCCCGGCGACGAAGCCGATCCGTCGGTGCCCGAGCGAGAGCAGGTGCTCGGTCGCGGCGAGTCCGCCGGCCCAGTTGGTGGCCCCGATGGTCGGCACGTCGGTCGCGGGCACGCCGGCCGGGTCGACGACGACCACGGGCACGTTGAGGCGGCGCAACTGGGCCTGTAGCGGCGGGCTCACGTGCGAGGTCACGAAGATGACGCCGTCGGTGGCCCGGGCGCGCAGGTTCTGCAACCACTGCCGCACGGCCGTGGACTGCCGGTGGACCGCGGAGACCACCGTGCCGACGCCCGCGCCGTGCCCGACGTCCTCCACCCCCCGGATGATCTCCACCGCCCAGGGGCTGTCCAGGTCGTTGAAGACCAGGTCGACCAACCCGGCGCGGGTGACGGTGCGGCTGCTGCGCCGCCGGTAGCCGTGGTGGCGCAGCAGCTCCTCGACCCGTTCGCGGGTGTCGGGAGCCACGTCCGACCGTCCGTTGAGCACCCGCGAGACGGTCGGCACCGAGACCCCGGCCTCCCGCGCGATAGCGGTGATGGTCACCCTGCGCCCGTCGTCGCCGTCCACCCGCGTCTCCTTCACCGGCCGGAAGACCGACCGTACCCGTCTGCACCGAAAAACGTCCGGAACGGCGGGGCCGCTCCATCGGCTCATCTTGCCCCACGGACGGGGGTTGACGACACGGCAGGTCGGTTCTAGCGTTCGCACAAGTTACGGAAGTGTTCCGGAAACTTCCGGGCGCTCCCGGTCGTCGCGTCGGCGTCGACGTCCCCCACCACACCCCCACCACGAGAGGTCGATCATGACTTTACGCACGCGGCTCGTCCGGGTCGCCGCTCTCGGCGCCGCCCTCGCGCTTGCGCTGCCACTGACCGCCTGCGGCGGCGACGACTCCGCAGGCGGCCGGGACGAGATCCACATCCTGGTGTACGGCGACGCCACCAACAAGGTCGAGAAGCAGCTCGTCGACACCTTCAACAAGACCTCGAAGGTCAAGGCGGTCCTCGACACCATCCCCGGCGCCGACTACCAGACCAAGCTGCAGACCATCATCAACACCAACCAGGCCCCGGACATCTTCTTCAACTGGGGCGGCGGCAGCATCACGCCGTTCGTCAAGGCGAACCTGCTGCTGCCGCTGGACGACATGATCGCCAAGGAGCCGGGACTGCGGAACAACTTCCTGCCCTCGGTCTTCAACACCGCCGTCGTCGACGGCAAGGCGTACGGGGTGCCGATGCGGGGCACCCAGCCGGTGCTGCTGTTCCACAACAAGAAGGTGCTCGCCGACGCCGGCATCACCCCGCCGAAGACGTGGGACGAGCTGCTGGCCGCCGTACGCACCCTCAAGGGCAAGGGCATCACCCCGATCGCCCTCGGCGGCGGCGACCAGTGGCCGACCCAGATGTGGTACCAGTACCTCTACGACCGGGTGGCCGGCCCCGAGCTGTTCGCCAAGGCGCTCGACGGCGACAAGGGCGTGTGGGAGAGCCCGGAGAGCCGCCGCGCCCTGGAGCTGCTGCGGCAACTGACCGACGCCGGTGCGTTCGGCACCAACTTCGACTCGGTCAAGTTCACCGACAACGGCTCGCCCGCGCTGCTGGCCAGCGGCAAGGCCGGCTTCGAGCTGATGGGCTCCTGGAACTACTCGACCCACAACGACGCCCACCCGAAGTTCGCCGCCAACGACCTTGGCTGGACCGCGTTCCCGAGCATCCCGGGCGGCAAGGGCGACCCGCGCAACGTGGTCGGCAACACCAACAACTTCTACTCGGTGCTGAAGAAGACCAAGCACCCGGAGGCCGTCGCGGAGTTCCTCAAGCTGCAGTACTCCGACGAGTTCGTCCAGGCTCAGCTGGCGATCGGCAACCTGCCCACCACCACCAACACCGAGAAGTTCCTCGACACCGCCGCCAACCCCGCCTACCTGAAGTACCAGTTCACCCTGGTCAAGGAGGCCCCGTCGTTCCAGCTCTCCTGGGACCAGGCGTACCCGCCGGCCGCCACCACCACCATCCACCAGGCGGTGCAGCAGTACTGCAACGGTCGGATGGACGCCGACGGCTTCATCAAGGCCATGCAGTCCCTGCAGGCGGGCTGAGCGCCGCCATGTCCACCACCACCCTCGCCGCCCCCACCGTGACGGAGCAGCGACGGGCCCGACGACGCCCGGGCGGCCCCACGGTCAGCCGCCCGGGCTTCGCCTGGGCCCTGCCCGCGACCCTGTTCTTCGGGCTCTTCGCGCTCGTCCCCCTGGTCCTCGTGGTCGTGCTCAGCTTCACCAGCTGGGCGGGCCTCGGCTCGCCGGAGTTCGTCGGGTTGGACAACTGGCAGCGGCTCGCCCGCGACCCCGTCATGATCAACAGCCTGTGGCTGAGCGTCCTGCTCACCGCGCTCGGCGTGCTGGTGCAGACCCCACTGAGTTTGCTGATCGGGGTGTGGGCGGCCGGGCGGCAGCGCAACCGCGCGGTGCTCTCCGCGATCTTCTTCCTGCCGCTGCTGCTGTCGGCCACCGCCGTGTCGGTGCTGTGGCGGGCGTTGCTCGACCCGAACTTCGGCGTACCCGGGCAGGCCCGCTGGCTCTTCGGCGACGGCAACCTGTTCGGCAGCCGGACCGGCGCCATCGGGGTGCTGGTCTTCGTCGCGAGCTGGCAGTTCATCCCGTTCCACGCCCTGATCTACCAGGGCGCCGCCCGGGCGGTCCCGCGGGTGCTCTACCAGGCCGCCGAGGTCGACGGGGCCGGCCGGTGGGGCCAGTTCCGCCACGTCACCCTGCCGCAGCTGCGCAACGCCATGATCACCTCGGTGGTCCTCATGGTCGTCGGCGGGCTGACCACCTTCGACACCGTCCTCATCCTCACCCAGGGCGGGCCGGGCACCGACACCACCATCACCGCCTACTACATGTACGAGCAGGCGTTCCGCAGCTTCGACTTCGGCGCCGGAGCGGCCATCGCCCTGCTCCTCGTCGTCGTCGCGACGGTCGTCTCGCTGATCGTGGTGCGGGTCTCCGGCTACGACAAGATGCGCAGCACCATGGAGGGCCTGTGACGCGGCACCGTCCGAACTGGCTCGCCGGGCTCGGCTCGCTCCTCTGGCTGCTCCTGGTCGGCCTGCCGATCTACGTCATGCTGTCGATCACCGTGCAGACCCGCGAGGGGTACGGCCGCAACGGACCGCTCGCCCTGCCCGACACCTTCACGCTGGACAACTACACCGGCGCCTTCGACCAGGGCTTCGGCCGGTACCTCCTCAACACCCTGGTGGTGACCGCGAGCGTGGTGGCGATCGTGCTGCTGCTCGTGCCGCCCCTGGCGTACGCGATCGTGCGCAGCCGCAGCCGACTCACGTCGCAGGTGTTCCGGCTGTTCCTGCTCGGCCTGGCCGTCCCCGCGCAGGCGGTCATCGTGCCGATCTTCTACCTGATCAGCAAGGCGGGGCTCTACGACAACCTGCTCGGCGTCATCCTGCCCACCGCCGCGTTCTCCCTGCCGGTCTGCGCCCTGATCCTCAGCGGCGTCATGCGCGACATCACCGGCGACCTGTACGAGGCGATGGCCATCGACGGCGCCTCACCCGGGCGGGTGTTCCTGCAACTGGTGCTGCCGCTGTCGCGGGGCGGGATCGCCACCATTGCCGTGTTCTCCGCCCTCCAGGCGTGGAACGGCTTCCTGTTCCCACTCATCCTGACCCAGTCCGACACCACCAAGGTGATCACGCTCGGCCTCTACAACTTCCAGACGCAGTACGGGATCGACGTTCCCGGGCTGCTGGCCGCGGTCGTGCTGTCGATGGTGCCCGTCCTGCTCGTCTATCTGTTCGCCCGGCGGGCCCTGGTGCAGGGGCTGATGGGCGTGGGAGGAAAGTGACCGACAACGTGACCCTCGACATCGAACCCGGCGCCGCGACCTGGAACGACCCGGCCCTGGACGTCGCGACCCGGGTCGACGCCCTGGTCGCCGCCATGACCCTGCCGGAGAAGGTGGCGCAGCTCTACGGCGTGTGGGTCGGCGCGTCTGCCGACGGCGGCGAGGTCGCGCCGTACCAGCACGAGATGGAGGAACCCGTCGACCTGGACGCGCTGCTGGACGACGGCCTCGGCCAGTTGACCCGCCCGTTCGGCACCGCGCCGGTCGACCCCGCGCTGGGCGCGCTGTCCCTGCTGCGGACGCAGCAACGCATCGCCGCCGCCAACCGGTTCGGCATCCCGGCCATCGCACACGAGGAGTGCCTGGCCGGCTTCGCCGCCTGGGGCGCCACCGCGTACCCGGTGCCGCTGTCCTGGGGCGCCACCTTCGACCCGGACCTGATCCGGCGGATGGCCGCCGCCATCGGCGCCGACCTGCGTCGCGTCGGGGTGCACCAGGGGCTCGCGCCGGTGCTCGACGTGGTGCGCGACGCCCGCTGGGGACGGGTCGAGGAGACCATCGGCGAGGACCCCTACCTCGTCGGCACGATCGCCACGGCGTACGTGCAAGGCCTCGAGTCTGAAGGCGTCGTCGCCACCCTGAAGCACTTCGCCGGCTACTCGGCCTCCCGCGCCGGACGCAACCTCGCGCCCGTGCCGATGGGCCTCCGGGAGCGGGCCGACGTCATCCTCCCGCCGTTCGAGATGGCGGTGCGCGACGGTGGCGTCCGTTCGGTGATGAGCGCCTACACCGACACCGACGGCGTGCCGTCCGCCGCCGACGAGGAACTGCTGACCGGGCTGCTCCGCGACGCCTGGGGGTTCACCGGCACGGTGGTGGCCGACTACTTCGGCATCGCCTTCCTGCGCACCCTGCACGGGGTGGCCGGCAGTTGGCAGGAGGCGGCCGCCGCCGCCCTCGCCGCCGGGGTCGACGTCGAACTGCCCACCGTGAAGACGTTCGGCGCGCCGCTGCGCGAGGCGCTCGCCGCCGGCCTGGTGCCGGAGGAACTCGTCGACCGGGCCGTTCGCCGGGTGCTCACGCAGAAGGCACAGCTCGGTCTCCTCGACCCCGGCTGGAGCCCGGTGCCCGCCGCCCTCGCCGGGGCCGACCTGGCCGACCCGGACGCGCTGCGGGGCACCGTCGACCTGGACCCGCCGGCCAACCGGGCCCTCGCGCGCGAGGTCGCCGAGCAGGCCGTCGTGCTGCTGGCCAACGACGGCACGCTACCGCTGACCCGACCGGCCCGGATCGCGCTCGTCGGGCCGCAGGCGGAGAGCCCCACGGCGGTGCTGGGCTGCTACTCGTTCCCCGCCCACGTCGGGCCGCGCCACCCCGAGGTGCCGGTCGGGATCGCGCTGCCCACCCTGGCGGCGGCGCTGCGCGCCGAGTTCCCCGACAGCACCGTCGTCACGGTGGCCGGCGTGCCTGTCGACGGCACCGACACCGGGGGCGTGCCGGCGGCGGTCGAGGCGGCCCGCGACGCGGACGTGGTGGTCGCGGCGCTCGGCGACCGGGCGGGACTGTTCGGCCGGGGCACCAGCGGCGAGGGCTGCGACGCCGAGTCGCTGGCCCTGCCCGGGGCCCAGCAGCACCTGCTCGACGCGTTGCTGGACACCGGCACCCCGGTCGTGGTGACACTGCTGGCCGGGCGGCCGTACGCGCTGGGCCGGGCCGTGACCGAGGCGGCGGCGGTCGTGCAGTCGTTCTTCCCCGGCGAGGAGGGCACCCCGGCGATCGCCGGCGTGCTCAGCGGCCGGGTCGAACCACAGGGGCGGCTGCCGGTCAGCGTTCCCCGCCGCCCCGGCGGCGGGCCGACCACCTACCTGGCGCCGCGCCTCGGCCAGGTCAACGACGTCTCCAACGTCGACCCGACCCCGGCGTACGGCTTCGGACACGGCCTCGGCTACACCACGTTCGACTGGTCGCAGCTGGTCGTCGACGAACCGCTCGCCGCGACCGACGGCGAGCTGCGGCTGCACTTCACCCTGCGCAACACCGGGTCCCGGTGGGGCAGCGAGGTCGTGCAGGTGTACGCCCACGACCCGGTGGCGTCGGTGGTCCAGCCGGTGCAACGGCTGGTCGGCTACCTCCGGGTGCCGCTGGACGCCGGCGCGGCGTGCCGGGTCGACGTCGTCGTGCCGGCCGACCTGTTCTCGTTCACCGGCCGCGACGGGCGGCGCGTCGTCGAGCCGGGCGAGCTGGAGCTGCGGCTCTCCGCGTCCAGCACCGACCACCGGCTCGTGGCGGCGGTCGGGCTGCGGGGCCCGGCGCGGCACGTCGACCACACCCGGCGGCTGCACCCCCGGTTCACCGTCACCCCGCAGCGCGGGTGAGCGGGTGGCGTTCACCGACCTGCCGGAGGAGCAGCTGCGGGCGTACCGCAGCGGGGTGCGGGAGCCGGAGGACTTCGACCGGTTCTGGGCCGACACCCTCGCCGAGTCGCGGGCGTGCGGGTGGCCGGTGCGGGCCGAGTCGGCCGGCGCCGCGCTGGCCACCGTCGACGTCCTCGACGTCACCTTCCCCGGGTTCGCGGGGCAGCCGGTGCGGGCCTGGCTGCGGCTGCCGCGCGGCGCGCGGCAGCCCCTGCCCACGGTCGTCCAGTACGCCGGCTACGGCGGCGGCCGGGGGCACCCGTTGGAGAACCTGCTGTGGGCGTCCGCCGGCTTCGCGCACCTGCAGATGGACACCCGGGGCCAGGGGGCGGGCTGGAGCCGGGGCGACACCCCGGACCCGGCCGCCGCCGGGCCGGAGGCGCCCGGGGTGACCACCCGGGGCGTCGAGGACCCGCGCACGTACTACTACCGGCGGTTCCTCACCGACGCCGTCCGGGCGGTGGACGCCGCCCGCGAGCTGCCGGCGGTCGACCCGGCACGGGTCGCCGTCCTCGGGCACAGCCAGGGCGGCGCGGCCGCGCTCGCCGTCGCCGCGCTCGTACCCGACCTGCGGGCCGTCGTCGCCGGCGTGCCCTTCCTGTGCGACATCCCGCGCGCCGTGGTGGTCACCGACGCCTATCCCTACCGCGAGATCCGCGACTACCTGGCCGTCCACCGGCACGCCGAGGACCGGGTGCTCGCCACCCTGGCCTACGTCGACGGGGTGAACTTCGCCCGGCGGTGCCGGTCACCGGCCCGCTTCTCCGTCGCGCTGATGGACGAGATCGTCCCGCCGTCGACCGTCTTCGCCGCCGTCGACGCCTACCGGGGGCCGACGGAGCTGTCGGTCTGGCGGTACAACGGTCACGAGGCGGGCGGGATCGACGACGACGAGGCCGCGCTGCGCTTCCTGCGCGGACACCTGTCGCCGGACCCGGGGCCCGACGCGCCCGGACCCTGATAGACAGGGGGCGTGGACAGCGCGGGCGGGACCGGCCGGCGGCCCCGGAACGTCGCGGCCGCCCGGGCCGTCGCGGCGGCCGTGGCGGTCGCGGCACTGGCGTCGGCCTGCGGCGGGCCGGCCCCGTCCCCGCCACCGTCCCCGCCTTCGTCACCGTCACCGGCACCGCCGGCGGCACCGTCCCCGCCGGCGTCGGCGGTCCCGACCGCGTCACCGTCCCCGCCGGGCTTCGTGGTCCTCACCGACGTCGACCCCCGGATCCGCACCGAAATCCGGTACGCCACCGCGCACAACTTCGTCGGCCGGCCGGTCGCCGGTTACCCCGAACCGCTCTGCCTGCTCACCCGGCAGGCCGCCGAGGCGCTGCGCCGGGTGCAGGACGCCGCGCTGGCGCGGGGCCGGAGCCTGAAGGTGTACGACTGCTACCGCCCCCGGCGTGCCGCCGACGACTTCGTCACCTGGGCGAGGCAGCCCGGCGAGCAGCGGATGAAGGCGGAGTTCTATCCCCGCGTGGCGAAGTCGAAGCTGTTCGACGAGGGGTACATCGGCGCCCCCACCGCGCACAGCCGGGGCAGCACGGTCGACCTGACCCTGGTCGACGTGCCGACCCCCACCCAGGCCTCGTACGCCCCGGGCCAGCCGCTGGTCTCCTGCACCGCCCCCCGGGAGCAGCGGTTCGGCGACAACAGCGTCGACATGGGCACCGGCTTCGACTGCTTCGACCCGCTGGCGCACACCGACTCGCCGGGGGTCACCGGCGCGGCCCGGGACAACCGGCGGTTGCTGCGGCAGTTGATGACCGACGGCGGCTTCGTCAACTACGACCGCGAGTGGTGGCACTACCGCTATCGCGACGAGCCCTGGCCGGACACCTACTTCGACGTGCCGGTGGCCCGCTCCTCGGCGGGACCCGCGGCCGGCTGAGCGCCTGAGCGCGGCGTCAGCCACCGGCGGCCGAGCCGCTCAGCCGTCGGCGCGCAGCGGCAGCCAGGCCAGCACGTCCTGGATCTTCGCGTCCCAGTACGCCCAGTCGTGCGCGCCGGGGGAGAAGTCCACGGTGAGCGGGACGCCGCGCTCGCGGGCCGCCGCGACGAAGGTCAGGTTGTCCTCGTACAGGAAGTCCTCGGTGCCGCAGGCGACGTAGAGCGCGGGCAGGTCGGCGCCGGCCGCCCTGTCGAGCAGGGCGAGGGTGTCGTCGCCGCTGCCGGCCACGGTGCGACCGCCGAAGACGGTGTGCCAGACGCCGGCGTCGAGGGGCGCGGTGGGGTGGTGGTGGCGGGCGGCCACGTCGAGCGCGCCGGAGAGGCTCGCCGCCGCCGCGAACCGGCCCGGGTCGCGCAGCGCCCACTTCAGCGCCCCGTAGCCGCCCATCGAGAGCCCGGCGACGAAGGTGTCCTCCCGGCGTGCCGAGAGCCGGAAGAACTCGTGGCACAGCCGCGGCAGTTCCGTGCTGAGGAAGGTCCAGTACCGGTTGCCGTGCTCCTCGTCGGCGTAGAAGCTGCGCGCGACCTGGGGCATCACCACGGCCAGGCCGAGCGGGGCCACGTACCGCTCGATCGAGGTGCGGCGCAGCCAGGTCGTGTCGTCGTCGGACAGGCCGTGCAGCAGGTAGAGCACGGGCGGGTCGCCCTGCGGGGCGCTGCCCGACATGCCGATCTGCGAGGAGGTCTGCTGGGGCAGGAGCACCGTCATCGAGGTGCTGAGACCGAGCACCTCGGAGTAGAAGTCACAGCGCATGAGGGCCACGGTCGTCGACCGTAGTCCATGCTCAGGTCCAGTAGAGGACCCGGCAGGCCGGCAGCCGGGCGGCCAGCTCGCGGTCGAACCAGGAGCGCAGCTCGGCCATGGTCTGGCGCGGGTAGACGTACTTGACGGCGCCGAACCTGCCGTACTTGCGGCTGCGGGCGGACTCGTCCATCTCCAGCCTGGTGCGCGGGTACCAGCCGAGCAGCACCTCCTTGCTGCCCGGGGTGAACCGGTGGGTGATCAGCTCGGCGGTCAGGTCGAGGCCGGGCACCCCGGCGACGGCGCCGGCCACCGCGTCGAGCAACTCGCCGTAGTGCTCCCGCCAGCCGGGCAGCGGCATGATCGGCGCGACGGTCAGCCCCACGGGGTATCCGTCGAGGGCGAGGCGGCGCAGCGCCGCCAGCCGGTGCGGCACCGGGGCCGTGCCGCCCTCCATCCGTTCGCTGACCGGGCAGCAGTTGACGCTGAACCGGACCCGGGTGCGACCGGCGTGCGGCAGTCCCACGAACGTGTCGACGTCGGCGTACTTGGTGGTCCAGCGCAGCTGCACCGGGGCGTCCCAGCCGGCGAAGTGTTCCACGGCCCGCCGCCAGCTGCCGGTGAGGTGTTCCAGGGCCAGCGGGTCGGTGTAGCAGGACGCCTCGAAGGTCGTGCCCTCGGCGGCCCGCCCGGCGTTGCGGCTGGTCACCGTGCCCCGCCCGGCGTAGTCGGCCAGCCCGGCGAGGATGTCGTCCAGGTCGGCGTACACCCGCGTTACCGGCGGGCCCGACAGCGAGCCGGCGAGGTAGCAGTACTGGCAGTGGGCCGGGCAGCCCTCCGCCAGGTCGACGCGCCAGTCGGCGCTGGGCGCGATGGGTTGCAGCTTGCGGCGCGACGGCGGGCTGACCACGATCGCCATGGTCGCCTTCGCCCGGGCGTACGTCTCGCGCTCGGTCTCGCCGCGGAGCCCGCTCAGCCGGTTGGCGCGCAGCCGCTCCACCTCGATGCCCAGGGCCTCGACCCGGTCGGCGATCCGCCGGCCGTGCGGATGCTCCAGCGCGGCGGGCGTGGCCACCACCCGGCGCGGGGTCCACCGGCGCGCCGGGCGCGCCGCCGGCGCCAGCCCGGCCAGGTGGCGAATCGGCACGCGCTCGCCGCTGGCGTCGTGCGGCGCGGGCGGTACGTCGACGGCGAGCGGCTCGTCGACGTCCACGGGCTCGGCCTCCGGCCTCATCCGCGCCGGTTACCCGCTGCGGCGGGCGGCAACCCCGGGCGCCGCCGGTGCGCCGGCCTGCCCCGCCGGGCCCGGCCACCTGGGCGTTCGCCCGGTCAGCTTGGCGTCGGCCCGGTCAGCTTGGCGTCGGCCCGGTCACGCGGGTCGCGGCCCGTAGCCGGGCGTCGAGCGCGTCGAGGCCGGGCACGAACCACACGTGATCCGCCTGGTTCGACTCCTGGACGAGGGCGCGCAGGGCCGCGCTGGCCGCGAGGTGTCGCGAGATGTCGCCGACGACGACCAGGCGCAGCCGAAAGTTGACGAACTCGTCGTGGACGGTCTGGACGCGCAGCGGGTGCCCGGGGTCGTGGCTGGTGTTCGCCCCGGCCAGGACGAGCGTGTCGAGCCGGTCGGCCGCGGCCCGGTCGACGCCGTCGATCTGCACGATGCTGGACACCTCCACCGCCGGGCCGGCGGCGGGACGGGCCGGCTCCGCCCGCCCGGTCAGCGCGTCGAGGTCGGTGCGGGCGATCCGGTACTGCTTGCCGATCCGCACCGCCCTCAGCCGGCCGGCGCGGATGTAGCCGCGCACGGTGCGCACGTGCAGCCCGAGCCGCTCCCGCCGCCGTCAGGCGTGCCGCCGCAACCGGGCCCGCACCGCGTTGACGCACGTGTCGCGCGAGGTCGGCCCGCCGAAGCGCAGCCGGTCGTACGCGGTGAACGCCGGCTCCAACGCGTCCAGCTCGTCGACCAGGGCGCTCAGCCGCGCCGCCGCGTCGCCGGCCGGGTCGGCGTCCAGAGCCGGCAGGGCCGCCCCGATCGCCGCGACCAGCTCGTCCTTGCGGCGGATCGTGGCGGGGCTGACCGACCGCAGGCAGACGTACCGGCCGCTGAGATAGGCGTCCCACTCCGCCGCGCCGACGCTCGGGTCGGCCCAGTGGCCGGTGAACCACGCCTCCAGCGCGTCGGTCCCGCCGGCTGCGTCGGCGAGCGCGAAGAGGTCCACGGGCACCATCTCCGCGCCGTCGGAGCGCAGATATCCCGGCAGCGGCAGCCGCCGGTCGAGCATCAGCCGGCGTACGTCGTCCGCGTCGCACCCGCGCGCGGCGCACAGCTCGTCGAGCACCACGAACTGCTCGCTGACGTACGCGTCGTCCGCCGCCGTCATCGGGTGATCGCCGTTGACCTGCCGGAACCGCTGGGCCACCGATCGCTTGAGCTGCATCAGCATCCTCCTCCTCACGTCCCGGACCGGAACCGTAGCCGCGCGACGGTTCGGCGCGGACCGAAGCGTTCGCGAATATCCATTGCCCCCACCGTCCGGCGGGGCCTACCGTCATCGGCGCAAGGTCAACCGATCGACCCAGGGAGTACGCCGTGTCGCAGCGCACCCGCACCGACGCCATGTGGCTCCTGCCGCACGGCGGTGCCTCGCTGCCCACCGGCGAGCGATCCCCGCGTCGCTGCCGTCGGGAGCAGGGCCGGCAGCCGGGGTGGCGGCGCGACTAGCGCCAGCGCGCACGCGCAGCCGCCCACCCCACCGGGTCCGGGCGGCTTTTTCGTCCGTCCGGACCGACGACGCATCCCTCCGCCCCGGCACGTTCCGGCGACGTCGAACCTTCTCAACTCCACAGTGGAAGCAACACCCCGGCCGCCCCGCCACGGGCCGGCCGGGAGACGACACGTCACCGGGACGAGGGAGCTGGCTGACCCGCTCGCCTTGGGCGCGAGAGACACGGGGTTCGATTCCCCGGTCCCGGACCGTGGCCAGCAGTGCCTTGGCCCGGGCGCGGCGGACAAGCTCTCGTGCGCCCACCGGGGACCTTTACAAACCGTACGTACGTATTGCTAGGCTGGCCGGGTGCTTCCGCCCCCCGGCAACGCCCGGATCCTGATCTTCGCGCACCTCGTGAACACCTTCGGCAACGGCGCCTATCTCACGACCAGCGCCCTGTTCCTCACGAGGTCCGTGGGGCTCAGCCCAGCGCAGGTGGCGCTGGGCTTGGCGGTCGCCGCCGCGGTCGGCATGGCCCTCAGCACCCCGATGGGATACGTCGCCGACCACTACGGCGCCAAGCGGATCATGCTCGGCACGCTGCTGCTGCTCGCGGTCGCCTACGCCGGGCTGGTCGCCGTCCGCGGCGTCTGGTCGTTCACCCTGTTGGCCAGCGTCATCGCGGTGGGCGAGGCGTGCGCGAAGAGCGCCAATGGCGCGATGGTGGCCACCGCCGTCCCGCCCGAGCAGCGGTTGCGGCTGCGGGCGTACCTGCGCTCGGCCAACAACGCGGGCATCGGGCTGGGCGCGCTGGCCGGCAGCCTGCCACTGCTGTTGGACACCCGCGCCGCGTACGTGGCGATGTTGCTGGGCAACACGGCCACCTTCCTGCTGGCCGCCACGGTCTTGACCCGAGTCCGCGCGGCGGCGCCGGTCCCTGCACGCCCGGACGACCAGCCACGCCTGATCGCCCTGCGCGACCGGCCGTTCCTCAGCTTCGCCCTGGTGGACGGACTGGTCGCGAGCCTCTACAACGAGATGCTCAGCTTCGCCTTGCCGCTCTGGCTCGCGTTGCGCGCGCACGCGCCGTTGTGGCTGGTCTCGGCGACCCTGCTGATCAACACGATGGGGTGCGTGCTCTTCCAGGTGCTGGCCGCCAGGGGCGCCGACGGGCCGGCGAGCGGGGCCCGAGTCGGCCGGCGCGGTGCACTTGTCGTCGCCGGCTCCTGTGTCCTGTTCGGACTGACCGCCGACCTGCCGGTCTGGCTCAGCTGTGTGGTGGTGCTGGTTGCGGCGGCCGTGCACGTCCTCGGCGAATTGTTCCTGTCGACCGGAACCTGGGCGGTCATCTTCGGTCTCGCGCCGGATTGGGCGCAGGGTCAGTACCAGGGCGCCTATCTCACGGGCCGCCAGATCGGCAACATGGTGACCCCGGCGCTGCTGACCGCGCTCGTCATCGGCGGGGGCGGACCGGGGTGGCTGGCGGTCGGCGCGATCTTCGTGGTCGCCGGGCTGGCTTACCCGAGGCTCCTCGGCTGGGGCATCCGCACCCGGGCCGTCGCCGTACCCGCTGGGGTCGTTCCTTGATCGGAAGCGAATCGGAGCGACTGTGACAGGCCCGTTTTTCCTGTAGGACATCTCGAATAGAGGAAGACCGTGAACGACGTCACCGGATTCACGAACATATCCCCGACCACCCTCGCCGAGGTTCTCGGACGCGAGCAGGTCATGGATATCGGCATTCGCCCTCTCTGGCCCTCGATCCAGCGAGTTGCTGGCCCGGCGTTCACCGTGCGGTGCCCTCCGGGTGACAACCTCATGCTGCACGCGGCGATCTATCGCGCGGAACCTGGCTCGATCATCGTCGTCGAAGCGGGTGACGTGGACTACGCGGTCGCCGGAGGAAACGTGTGTGCCGTCGCTCAACGTCGAGGGATCGCCGCATTCGTGGTGGACGGGGTGATTCGTGACCTCGCCGAGGTGCGCGAGATGGGCTTTCCCGTCTTCGCCAGGGGAGTCATCCCTATTCCAGGGACCAAGGCAACCGTTGAGCCGCTCAACGGCCAGGTGCGGTGTGGCGGTGTCAACGTGGGTCCCGGCGACATCGTGGTGGCCGACGAGGAGGGCATTGTGGTCACTCCCCGCGCCCGTCAGAAGCAGGTGCTCCTCGACGCTGAAACGAAGTTGGCCAAGGAGGCCGACGAATCCCTCGATGCATGGGAGAAGGCCCATCGCGCCCGCATCAACGAGATCCTGGGCGAGAAGGGCTTCGAGGACTGATCGGCGGGGCGCTGCCGCGCACGGCGCGACCCCTGTGGTTGCACCCGAACGCGGCCGCCTCCATCACCACCAGTTCAGTGCGTTCGCGGCGGGGCCGCTGGCTGCCGTGCGTCGCGCCGCCGACGCCCCGCCACGGTCGCCCGCCCGGCCAGGTCGCGCCGCATCTGGGCCAGGGCGATCTTCTCCGATCCCACATCCACCCGTCGGGCCCCGCCCGGCGGGCCGACCGCGCGCTGGGCGCGGAGAGGCCGCGAGGCACTCTCGCCGGGTTCGATTCCCGGGCGGTCGTCGATCCTTCACGGTCCCGCCGCGACGGTGGCGACCAGCCAACGACACGAGGAGACGACGATGAGTTTCACCCCGCTCGCGGGCACCCGCGCGCCGGTCCGGGTCTGGACCGACCCGTACGGCATCGAGCCGCAGGCCACCCAGCAGCTGCGCAACATCGGTGCGCTCCCGTGGGTGGAGGGCGTCGCGGTCATGCCCGACGTGCACTTCGGCAAGGGCGCCACGGTCGGTTCGGTCATCGCGATGCGGCAGGCCGTCTCGCCGGCCGCGGTCGGCGTCGACATCGGCTGCGGCATGTCCGCGGTGCGTACCTCGCTGACCGCCGCCGACCTCCCGGACGACCTGGCCGGGCTGCGGTCGGCGATCGAGGCCACCATCCCGGTCGGCTTCGCCCAGCGGGAGAAGCCGGTCGACCCGCGCCGCATCCGCGGCCTGGAGCAGGCCGGCTGGGACGACTTCTGGCGCCGGTTCGCCGACCTCGACCGGCGGGTGGCGCAGCTGGAGACGCGGGCCCAGCGGCAGCTGGGCACGCTCGGCGGCGGCAACCACTTCATCGAGGTCTGCCTGGAGCAGGGCGGCGCCGACGCGGGACGGGTGTGGCTGATGCTGCACTCCGGCTCCCGCAACATCGGCAAGGAGCTGGCGGAACGGCACATCGCCGTCGCCCGGCGGCTGCCGCACAACGCCGACCTGCCCGACCGGGACCTGGCGGTGTTCCTCGCCGGCACGCCGGAGATGGACGCCTACCGCCGCGACCTGTGGTGGGCGCAGGAGTACGCGCGGCGCAACCGGGCGGTCATGCTCGCGCTGCTCTGCGGGGTGGTGCGGGAGCAGTTCCCGCAGGTGCGCTACGACGAGCCGATCTCGTGCCACCACAACTACGTGGCGGAGGAGAACTACGGCGGCGTCGACGTGCTGGTGACCCGCAAGGGGGCGATCCGGGCCGGTCGGGGGGACCTGGGCATCATCCCGGGTTCGATGGGCACCGGGTCGTACATCGTGCGGGGCAAGGGGAACCCGGACGCGTACTGCTCGGCGTCGCACGGGGCCGGGCGGCGGATGTCGCGGGCGCAGGCGAAGCGGACGTACAGCACCGCGGACCTCGCCGCGCAGACCGCCGGCGTGGAGTGCCGCAAGGACGCCGGGGTGGTCGACGAGATCCCCGGCGCGTACAAGGACATCACCCAGGTGATGTCGCAGCAGGAGGACCTGGTCGAGGTGGTGGCGCACCTCAAGCAGGTCGTCTGCGTGAAGGGATGATCGCCGACCGGCGCCCGGGAGGGGTGGGCGCCGGTCGTACGCCCCGGTGGCTCAGCGGAGAGAGCGCCGGTCTACGAAACCGGAGAGCCCAGGTTCGAATCCTGGTCGGGGCACGGTCCGTATCCGCGACGCGGGACGGAACCCTTGCGAGCTGGTGCAATCGGCAGCACACCCGTCTCTGGAACGGGCGATGGAGGTTCGAGTCCTCCGCTCGCAGCGTGGCCGGGACCGCCGCCGGTGCGGTGCGCGCGTCGTCGGCGGGGGCGGTTTTCGCCCGGCGGCGCGGCCCCGCCCAGCAGTCCCGCGGCCGGGACCGTAGAGTCTCGCCGTGATCGAGATCGGCGCGCAGGTCGACCTGTTCCACCCCGCGGCGCGGGTGTGGCACGCATTGACGGATCGCGAGTTGCTCGCCCGGTGGTTCACCGAGGCCGAGGTGATCGACGGGACGCGGAACCGGCTGCTGCTGTACACGGCGGGGCTGCCCGGCTTCGACGCCGCCGTCGACGCGGAGGTGACCGAACGGCGGGAGCCGGAGCTGATCGCGTTGCGGTGCCTCGAGGGCGGCCGGCGCAGCCGGCTGACCTGTGTCGTCACGCCCACCGCGGAGGGCTGCCGGCTGGATGTCCACGAGGTGCTGGAGCACGGCAGCTGGCCCGACGAGCAGCGCGAGCAGCGCGAGGAGTGCTACCGGCAGGCCCTGACGGGACGGCTGCCCGCGATCCTCGACTGGTTGGCCTTCCGGCAGGTCGACCTGCGTCGCGGCGAGGTCGGGATGACGGCCGAACTGCCGGTGACGGAGGTGTCCGGTGACGCGCCGGCCGGCCGCCGTCGCCGGCCGCTGCTGGTCGCCGGCCTGGCCGGCGTCGTGCTGGTCGCCGGGGTGGCGGTGTGGGCGGCGCTGCCGGCCGATCCGGACCGCGCCGCCGCGCCGGCCCCGGCCCCGGTGCCCACGGTGACGGTCACGGCCACCCCGGGCAGTTCGCCCCGGCAGACCTCCTCCGCCCGCCCC